>NZ_JBICMC010000103.1:0-181364 GCF_043106005.1 Pseudomonas sp. GLN_2
TGATCCGAAAGGGTCACCCCTTTTTTCATTGTTCATTGCGCGTGTGCCGGAAAACCGCGGTCTGGACGCGAAGCGCCCGCATTCGAAAGTTTTTGATTTTTCTCAAAAAAAAGCTTTACAGGTACGCATCGGGCCACTAATATGCGCACCACACGACAGGCACATAGCTCAGTTGGTTAGAGCACCACCTTGACATGGTGGGGGTCGTTGGTTCGAGTCCAATTGTGCCTACCAAATCGAAAAAGGGCGATCAGAAATGATCGCCCTTTTTGCATTTGCCCCCGAAGCAGCGTGTAACGTTTGGTCGCGGTTCGAGCATACCCCGGCGTGCTAGAATCCGCCCCTTCGAATCTGGAGGTACACGCGTGCGCAAACTGGCTGTGGTAATGGCAGTGCTCGCCCTGGCGGGCTGTGAGAACGAGGTCGAAGGCGTGCACAAGCAGGTGGCCGAACACCTGCACAACCCCAAGACCGCCAAGTTCGGCAACGTGCGGATCGACACCCAGGGCACCATCTGCGGTCAGGTCCGCGGCAAGGACGATGCCGGGCAGTACGAAGCCTACCGCAGCTACGTGGCGATCAAGCGCGATGGCCAGTACGACATCATCGTTGACGAAACCGGCAACAACCTGCGTATCCGCGAGCTTTGCGGCGGAGCCGACCTGCAGCGCCGGGCTGAGGCGCTGGCAGACCAGCCGGCGCCCCAGGGGTGGGATGTGGAAGTGGTACAGGGCGCCAACATGGGCGCACTCAGCGATATGACGGCGCGCCTGATCGAAAAGGGCATCTCCTCTTCGGTGGAGTACCGTGACGGCAAGCCGGTGGTGCTGATGGGGCCGTTCCCCACCCGCGAAGAAGCGCAAGCGCGCAGGGATGAAGTGATGGCCAAGCTAGGTACCGATTCGGTTGTCATCCAGCACGGCGCAGCACGCTAGGTACGCAAAGTCTTGAGACGCAGGTCAGGCTGTTTCAACGCAGCATGAACAAGTATCAAGGCTTATCGTACAGCGCCTAAGCCGGTACAGTGGCGCCGCGGCCAAGGCTTGTGTCAGGCGCTGTTCACACAAGTTTGGCTATGCTTGGGTTGGGAGATGCCAAACGGGGAGGGCCTCATGTCTACACTGGAGCGGGCCATTGCCGTGGCCGCCAGGGCGCATGAAGGGCAATACGACAAGGGTGGGGCTGCTTATATCCTCCACCCGTTACGCGTGATGATGCGGGTTTCCACACCTGAACAGCGGATTGTGGCGGTGCTTCACGATGTGATCGAAGACACCCCGCTAACCCTGTCCGACCTGGCGCGTGAGGGCTTCGCGCTGAAAATCCTGGCTGCGTTGCTGGCGCTTAGTCGCCGCGAAGGCGAGCCTTACCAGGATTTTGTGGTGCGCTTGGGCGACGACCCGTTGGCGCGCACCGTCAAGCTGGCCGATCTGGCCGACAACAGCGACCTCTCGCGCATCCCTTGCCCGGGCCCCGCCGACCTGGCGCGGCTGGCCCGTTATCGCCAAGCCAGTGCCTATTTACAGGCGCTGGCCTGAGGATCAACCGCACGCCTTGAGGTTGACCGGCCCCACGAACGCGTTTCCTCGCCCCATCACGCAGGCGACCTGTTGGTTGCGTTGTTGCTCCCAGGCTTGCGGCGGGTAGGTCTTGTTCCAGGCTTCGAACAGCTGGCGGTCCTGTTTGGACAGGCGCAGGTTGTACTGCTTGCTCATGTAGAAGTAGGTGCGGGCGATCATGCCGCGGATCGACGGGCGCGGCATTACCTTCTTGGCCTTGAAGTCGACCTGGGTCAGGCAGCGGCCATACTGGCCGCGTTGTTCTGGTAGCCAGCCGAAGCTGAAGTTGCTGCGGTCGCCGTTGACCTCGCCGATGCTTGGCACCAGGTTGTGCAGGTCGGCTTCGGCGCGTTTGTACACGTCGTCATGCTGCGAGCACTGCTTGCGCCCGCCGCTTTGCCAACACTGGCGCTGATGGCCGATCTGCCAGGCGGGTACGATGTGCTCCCACTCGATGCGCGACGCGCGCTGGGCATTCTTGCGTGGGGCATAGCCGCAAGATGCCAGGTCGACCTTGTTGCCTTTGTATTTACAGCCGCAATAAAACTCGGTTGATTGCGGCGCATAGAGCTTCCAGGCGACCTTCTTGGCCTCCTGGAAGGTGCGCGGGGCGTCGGCTTGAACAAGCGGAGTGGTCAGTAACAGGCAAGCTGCTGCGAAAAGCGAAACGCTCATGCGCCGTCAATCTTCCTTCGGTACGGTCCAGAAAATCTGCACACCGCCATCGTCGCGATGGGCGAGGGTGACGTTGTCGTTTTCTGCGATCTCCTCAAGCAGGGTCTCCCAGTCATCCGGGCTTTCCTGTTCCAGGCGGAAGATCAGCGCCGCACGGCTGCGCTGGGCGGTGGGGCTGTTGATGATCTTCTGGATGCGTACACCCAGCTGTTCATAGCTGCTCGGGGTGGCGGAGGCGGTGCTGGACACAGGAATTTCCTTGCTTTGCTGTATGTGCATACAGTATTTCACTGTAAGTAAATTCGCAACAGCTTGTCAGGGGAAATCCAGCGTTGGTCTGTAAGCCATGACACCGTTCTGAAATGTAAGCGATGTTCGGGTTAGTGGCAGTGCAAAGCAAAACCTCTTTTTTGTCCTGGGTATGAAGTGAGACAGGCGGCGACTGAGGCTGCCTGCCTTCTTTATCGCTTCAGCAGGTTGTTGCGCTGGTGGCTTTCTTCGCGGCCGTACGGATGTGGGTGCCGTACAGCGTCAGGCCCGTGAAGGCCAGGCCGCCCACCAGGTTGCCCAGTACGGTGGGGATTTCGTTCCACACCAGGTAGTCCATGAGCGAGAAGTCGCCGCCCATGATCATTGCGGAAGGGAACAGGAACATGTTCACGACCGAGTGCTCGAAGCCCATGAAGAAAAACAGCATGATCGGCATCCACATGGCGATCACCTTGCCGCTCACAGAGGTGGAGATCATCGCGCCGACCACGCCCATCGACACCATCCAGTTACACAGCACGCCACGCAGGAAGATCGTCAACCAGCCTGCCAGCCCGTATTGCTCGTAACCCAGGGTGCGGGCCTCACCGATGCTGGCAATTTTCTCTCCCACGGCACCGGGGGAAGCATGGAAACCATAGGTAAAGACGAAGGCCATCATGCAGGCGACCGTAAGGGCGCCGGCGAAGTTGCCGACGAACACCAGGCCCCAGTTGCGCAGAATTCCCCTAACGGTGACCCCGGGACGTTTGTCCAGTAATGCCAGCGGGGTGAGCATGAAGACCCCTGTGAGCAGGTCGAAGCCCATAAGGTAGAGCATTGAAAAACCAACCGGAAACAGTACTGCGCCTAGCAGGGCTGAGCCTGTCTGTACTGCGATGGTCACTGCAAATACGGCCGCCAGGGCCAGAATTGCCCCGGCCATGTAGCTGCGGATCAGCGTGTCGCGAGTGGACATGTGGACCTTTGATGCGCCTGCATCGAGCATCTTGGTGACAAAATCGGTGGGTAGCAGATAAGACATGGCGGCTCCCTCAACTGCGGGTAATAGGCGGCACCCCTGGAGGGGTGCCGAGGGTTGGATGGGTTTACCAGGAACGGTATGGCAAGAACTTGCCATTGAGGGTCAACAGAACCCGGTCGCCTTTGGGGTCTTCGATTCGCTCGACATGCATGGAAAAGTCGATGGCACTCATGATGCCGTCGCCAAATTTTTCCTGGATCACGTCTTTCAGGGTCGGGCCATAGACGCCCACGACTTCGTACAGTCGATAGATCAGCGGGTCTTGAGGGATGGACTTGTCCCAGCCCTTGACTGGGAAAGCGGTCAAGGTGGTGGCGACTTGATCATCCAGCTCCAATACCTCGCAAAGATGCGTTGCCACTTCCAGCGGCGCGCTGTTCATGCCATAGCAGACCGATGCAAGCCATACCGGGGCCTTGCCCACTGCGTTGGCAAGATCATCCCAGCTCAGGCCCTTGCGTGCTTTCGCGGCCATGATCAGGTGATGCATTTCAAGTTTGTTCATTATTTCTGCTCCCGCAATTTGGTTTAAGGTGAACACACCCATAGCGAGAGATGTGCCAATCTCCATTATTTTTTAACTATCTGATTTTATTAGGTTATTTTTTATTGATAGCGAATTGGGTTGACGAAATCTCGTGAATTACGAACTCTCGTAATATTGTTTACGAAATTTCGTGAAAATCGGCTGAAGGATATGCATCTGTGACAGACGCCGTCGCCCTCGGATTCGCTGCCGACTCCGCCGTTGCCATGCTGTTAATCCACCCGGTAGATGATCGGGTACTGCAAGCCAACAACGCCGCGCTTGATTTACTGGGCTGCGCCGCAAATGAGCTGCCCGGTCATGCCTTTAGCCATTTTCTGCGAGGGGGAATCGCACTGTGGGTGAGCTTTACGGATGAGGTGCTGACTCAAGGCGAAGCGTGGTCGGACGACCTGCTGCTGGTGGATCTGCAACTGCGGCAAATAGCGGTGGAGGTTTCGGCTAGCGCGGTTGATGGCGGGAAAATTGTACTGGCGGTGCAGCGCCGGGACCTTCTGGAGCAGCGCCGTAACCGTGCAGAGGCGCGCCGGCAACACCGTTTGGGTCACGTGGGATGGGAGCGGATCAGCCAGGTGTTCGAGCGCATCCAGCAGCAAAACCGGCTGATTCTTGGTGCAGTTGGCGAGGGCATCTATGGGCTCGATACCCGGGGCCAGACCACGTTCATCAACCCCGCCGCCGAGCGTATTCTGGGGTGGAGTGCCGTCGACATGATTGGCCAGGATGCCCACCATTTGTTCCACCACAGCCATAGCGACGGACGTGCGTTCGAGGTCAATCAGTGCCCCATCCATGCTTCGTTCAGCGATGGACAAGTTCATCGCGTGGACCACGAGGTGTTCTGGCACAAGAGCGGCGAACCAATCGCCGTCGAGTACACCAGCACTCCAATCTTCGAGATGGGAAGGCTGGTGGGGGCGGTGGTGTTGTTTCGGGACATCCGCGAACGACAGCGCACTGAAGCGCGCCTGCGCGATGCGCTAAGTGAAGTAGAGCAGTTGAAGACTCGGCTGGAGATGGAAAACCAATACTTGCAGGAGGAAATCAACGCCCACGGCAATCACCACGAGATCGTCGGCGAAAGCCCAGCGGTCAAGCATCTGTTACAGCAGATCGACCTGGTCGCAGCTACCGACGCCAACGTGTTGGTCACCGGCGAGTCAGGCACGGGCAAAGAGCTTGTGGCTCGCGCTATTCATGCCAGCAGCCCCCGGCGCGACCGCCCTCTGATTCGGGTCAATTGCGCCGCGGTGCCCCGTGAATTGTTCGAGAGCGAGTTCTTCGGCCACCTCAAAGGGGCCTTCACCGGAGCGGTCAGCAACCGAGTGGGTCGCTTTGAGTTGGCAGACGGCGGAACCCTGTTTCTCGATGAGGTGGGAGAGATTCCGCTGGAGCTACAAAGCAAGTTGCTCCGTGTTCTACAGGACCGCCAGTTTGAGCCTGTAGGCGACAATCGCACCAGGGCCGTTGATGTGCGAGTTATCGCCGCAACGAACCGTGACCTGCGCGATATGGTCGCCCGAGGGGCGTTCCGGGAAGATTTATACTTCCGCTTGAATGTGTTCCCTATACGCTCGGTGCCCTTGCGGGAGCGACTTGAGGACATTCCGTTGCTCGCCAGCCATTTTCTTGAAAGGGCTAGCCTGGCGTTTAACAAGCCGGGCATTCGCATGTCGCTGACCCAAGTCGCGGTGCTTCAGCAGTACGCCTGGCCAGGCAACATCCGCGAGCTTCAAAATGTG
Organism: Pseudomonas sp. GLN_2; assembly: GCF_043106005.1. Classification (NCBI taxonomy): domain Bacteria; kingdom Pseudomonadati; phylum Pseudomonadota; class Gammaproteobacteria; order Pseudomonadales; family Pseudomonadaceae; genus Pseudomonas; species Pseudomonas sp. GLN_2. The sequence goes on from NZ_JBICMC010000103.1 coordinate 5,818, forward strand.
ATTGAGCGACAGACCATCGTCTCCCGAGACGGTCGCGTGAGCTTTCATGAGGTTCTGGCGCCAAACGGCCCGTCCAGTGGCCCAGTATCTTCAATTGCACAATGCCAGCCTGAGCCGACTGCCGACAAAGACTGGGAGCGGCAGATGAAGCTGAATGCGATCTCTGTGCTCAAACGAACAGCAGGGAAAGTCTCCGGCGAGGGTGGTGCTGCGCAATTGCTGGGGTTGAAGCCCACAACCTTGGCGTCTCGACTCAAGAAGTGGGGCGTTGATCCGAGAGATTACAAATAGAGCCGCTTGCGCAAGCCAGAGAAGAAACCCGCTGATGCGAGCCCAGTTGAGTGGCGGCGGGGCGGGTTGATCTGGAAAGGAAGCATGGCCGGTGATGCGGGGCACCGGCCATGGGGGGTTGATCAGTACTCCCAGAAGATGCGTTGCAGCTCTTTGCTGTCCTGGGTCTTGGTCATTGCCACCATCGCCAGGATCCGCGCTTTTTGCGGGTTCAGGTCGTGAGCCACGACCCAGTCGTTCTTGTCATCCGGCTGTTCGGCGTTACGCAGTACGAAACCACCCTGGTTGACATGCGACGAGCGGATGATCTGCACGCCGTTCTTGCGCAGTTCTTGCAGCGCCGGGACTACCCGCGACGATACCGAACCGTTGCCGGTACCGGCATGGATCAGCGCCTTGGCGCCGTTCTGTGCCAGCGCCTTGTAGGCGGTGTCGGTGACGTTGCCATAGCCATAGGCAATGTCCACCTGCGGCAGGCTGCTGATCTGCTTGATATCGAACTCGGAATTGACTGTATGGCGCTTGGCCGGCAGGCGGAACCAGTACGATTTGCCTTCCACCACCATGCCCATCGGGCCCCAGGCGCTCTTGAAGGCTTCGGTCTTGATGTTGACCGCCTTGCTTACATCGCGGCCGGACTGGATCTCGTCGTTCATGGTCACCAGCACGCCCTTGCCACGCGACTGCTTGTCGCTGGCTACGGCCACGGCGTTGTACAGGTTGAGCATGCCGTCGGCGGACATGGCGGTACCCGGACGCATCGAGCCGACCACCACGATTGGCTTGTCGGTCTTCTCTACCAGGTTGAGGAAGTAGGCGGTTTCTTCGAGGGTGTCGGTGCCGTGGGTGATGACGATGCCGTCCACGTCCTTGCTTTCGGCCAGCTCGGCGACGCGCTTGCCCAGCTTCAGCAGGTCGTCATTGCTGATGCTCTCGGAGGCGATCTGCATCACTTGCTCGCCACGTACGTTGGCGATGTCGGCCAGTTCTGGCACGCCAGCGATGAGCTTGTCGACGCCCAGCTTGGCAGCCTGGTAAGTGGCGCTGTTGGCAGCGCTGGCGCCGGCGCCGGCAATGGTGCCGCCGGTGGCGAGGATGACCACGTTGGCCAGCTTCTGTTGGGTTTCGGCTTCTTTGGCCGAGGCGCTGGATGGCAGGATCAGCAGCAGGGCGAGTGCGCTGGGGGCGAAGGTTTTGAGTGCGGCATTCATCGTTATTGTTCTCGCTTCCTAGTGAGATAGTTATTGAGTCGCGCAGGGCTATAGGCATTTTTCGTACCAAGGCACCACGCGTTGCCTGGGTTGGAGTGGCCGTGCGTTGCAATGGGCTGTGTAGCAGCCCCGACAATGTGTGGTGTTGCATTGAACCGCGCCTGCCAAAGGCAGCATTGCATTCGTAATTCCGAACAAATAAAGGAAAAGGTGTTCGGTTTTTCGGAAAAGACTGCATAATCGGCCCCAGCAGCACTTTGGCCTCCGAAAGCCAAACGGATTTGACAAACAACGGTCCTGTTACCATAGTTGGTCAACGCAAACGTTTGCGATCCGATAAAAAACACAAGATTCGGAGTCATCGTTCATGAAGCTGCCGTTCCCCGGTCGTCTGCTGGCCCTCGCTGTCATTTCCTCGCTTAGCCTCGCCTTGCCATTGTCTGCCGCCCACGCTGAAGACAAGCCCAAGGTCGCCCTTGTCATGAAGTCGCTGGCCAACGAGTTCTTCCGCACCATGGAAGACGGCGCCAAGGACTACCAGAAAGCCCACGCCGACGAGTTCGACCTGATCGCCAACGGCATCAAGAACGAGACCGACACTGGCGAGCAGATCCGCATCGTCGAGCAGATGGTCAATGCCGGCGCCAAGGCGCTGGTGATTGCACCGGCTGACTCGAAAGCACTTGTGTCGGCGGTGAAGAAGGCCATGGACCAGGGCGTGGTGGTGATCAACATCGACAACCGTCTGGACCCTGACCTGCTCAAGAGCAAAGGCATCAGCGTTCCCTTCGTCGGCCCCGATAACCGCAAGGGCGCGCGCCTGGTTGGCGATTACCTGGCCAGCCAGAAGCTCAAGGCCGGCGACCAGGTGGGCATTATCGAAGGCGTGCCGACCACCACCAACGCCCAGCAGCGTACCGCTGGCTTCAAGGACGCCATGGGCGCCGCGCAGATGAACATCGTCTCAGTACAAAGCGGCAATTGGGAGATCGACAAAGGCAATGCCGTCGCCGCCTCCATGCTCAACGAATACCCCGACCTGAAGGCCTTGCTGGCCGGAAACGACAGCATGGCACTGGGCGCTGTGTCCGCCGTGCGTGCCGCTGGCAAGGCCGGCCAGGTGCAAGTGGTGGGCTATGACAACATCAATGCCATCAAGCCAATGCTTGAAGACGGTCGCGTGCTTGCCACCCTCGACCAGGCCGCCAGCCAGCAGGCGGTGTATGGCATTCAGGCGGCGCTGAAAATGGTCAAGGGCGAAAAGCCTGATGTGGATGCCGACAACGTCATTCAGACCCCGGTCGAACTCATCACCAAGAAGCCCTGATGCTGCCAGGAGAATCGGCCATGCCTGCATCGGCCAATGAAGTGGTGCTTGCCGCCAGCGGCCTGGGCAAGACCTACGCCCAGCCCGTGCTCGGCGAGGTCAGCCTGAGCCTGCGCGCCGGTGAAGTGCTGGCCCTGACCGGCGAGAACGGCGCGGGCAAGAGTACGTTGTCCAAGCTCATCAGCGGCCTGGAGGTGCCCACCACCGGGCACATGACCTACCGTGGCCAGGCCTACGCGCCCGGCAGCCGCAGCGAGGCCGAACGCCTTGGTGTGCGCATGGTCATGCAGGAGCTGAACCTGCTGCCGACGCTGACCGTGGCGGAAAACCTGTTTCTCGACAACCTGCCCAGCCGTTTCGGCTGGATCAGCCACAAGCGCCTGCGCCAGCTGGCAACGGCCGCCATGGCTCGGGTCGGGCTCGACGCCATCGACCCGGACACCCCTGTCGGCGAGCTGGGCATCGGCCATCAGCAAATGGTCGAGATTGCCCGCAACCTGATCGGTGACTGCCATGTGCTGATCCTGGATGAACCCACTGCCATGCTCACTGCGCGCGAGGTGGCGTTGCTGTTCACCCAGATCGAGCGCCTGCGCGCGCGCGGCGTGGCCATCGTCTATATCTCGCATCGCCTGGAAGAGTTGCAGCGGGTGGCCCAACGCATCGTTGTGCTGCGCGATGGCAAGCTGGTGTGCGACGAGCCGATCCAGCGCTACAGCAGCGCCGAGCTGGTCAACCTGATGGTCGGCCGCGAGCTGGGCGAGCATATCGACCTTGGCCGACGGCAGATGGGTGCACCGCTGCTCAAGGTCGACAAGTTGTGCCGCGGCGACAAGGTGCGCGAGGTGTCGTTCGAAGTCAGGGCAGGGGAGATTTTTGGCATTTCCGGCCTGATCGGCGCCGGCCGTACCGAGCTGTTGCGCCTGATCTATGGTGCCGATCGCGCCGACAGCGGCGGTATCGCGCTCGGCCAACCGCCGCAGGCGGTAAACATCGACTCGCCCAAGGCTGCAGTGCGGGCCGGTATCGCGCTGATAACCGAAGACCGCAAAGGCGAGGGCCTGCTGTTGACGCAGTCGATCAGCGCCAACATTGCATTGGGCAACCTGGGCGCGGTATCGCGGGCCGGCGTGCTCGATGGCGAAGCGGAAAAAGCCTTGGCCGAACGCCAGATCCAGGCCATGCGCATTCGCAGTGCCGGCGCGCAGCAGGTGGTGGGTGAGCTGTCTGGCGGTAACCAGCAAAAAGTGGTGATTGGCCGCTGGCTGGAGCGCGATTGCCAGGTGCTGCTGTTCGACGAACCCACGCGTGGCATCGATGTGGGCGCCAAGTTCGACATTTATGGCCTGCTGGCCGAGCTGGCGCGCCAAGGCAAGGCCTTGGTGGTGGTGTCCAGTGACCTGCGAGAACTGATGCTGATTTGCGACCGCATCGCCGTGCTGTCCGCCGGCCGCCTGATCGACACCTTCGCGCGTGATCATTGGAGCCAGGACCAGTTGCTTGCCGCCGCCTTCGCCGGTTATCAGAAACGTGACGCGCTGCTGCATGATGCAGCCCCCAGGATGGATGCATGAAAACCACCCCGCTCAACAACCAGGACGCCGCCCCCGTGCGCCGCAGCGGTACCTACTTTGGCCTGGGCACCTACCTAGGCCTGGCTGGCGCCTTGCTGGCGATGATCGTGCTGTTCTCGTTCCTCAGCAGCCACTTCTGGTCGTATGGCACCTTCAGCACGCTGGCCAACCAGATCCCGGACCTGATGGTGCTGGCGGTGGGCATGACCTTCGTGTTGATCATCGGCGGCATCGACCTGTCGGTGGGCTCGGTGCTGGCGCTGGCCGCCTCGACGGTGAGCGTGGCGATACTCGGCTGGGGCTGGGGCGTGCTGCCCTCGGCGCTGCTGGGCATGGCTGTGGCCGCATTGGCCGGCAGCATTACCGGTGGCGTCACCGTGGCCTGGCGCATCCCGTCGTTCATCGTCTCGCTTGGTGTGCTGGAGATGGCCCGTGGCCTGGCCTACCAGTTCACCGACTCGCGCACCGCCTATATCGGCGACGCCTATGCCTGGTTCTCCAACCCGGTCGCCTTTGGTGTTTCGCCAGCGTTTATCATCGCCTTGCTGGTGATCGTGCTCGCCCAGTTGGTACTGACGCGCACGGTGTTCGGCCGTTACCTGATCGGTATCGGCACCAACGAAGAGGCCGTGCGCCTGGCCGGTATCGATCCGCGCCCTTACAAAGTGCTGGTGTTCGCCCTGATGGGCCTGCTCGCCGGCCTGGCCGCACTGTTCCAGATCTCGCGGCTGGAAGCCGCCGACCCCAACGCCGGGTCTGGCCTGGAGCTGCAGGTCATTGCCGCCGTCGTGATCGGCGGTACCAGCCTGATGGGCGGGCGTGGCTCGGTCATCAGCACCTTCTTTGGCGTACTGATCATTTCCGTATTGGCCGCCGGGCTGGCGCAGATCGGTGCCAGCGAGCCGACCAAACGCATCATCACCGGGGCGGTGATCGTCATCGCCGTTGTGCTCGACACTTACCGTAGCCGGCGCGCGGGCCGGCGGAACTGACACCATGGCAACCATCAAAGACGTCGCGGCACTGGCGGGTATTTCCTACACCACCGTGTCCCATGTACTCAACAAGACCCGTCCGGTCAGCGAACAGGTGCGGCTGAAGGTGGAAGCCGCCATCATCGAACTGGATTACGTGCCCAGTGCGGTGGCGCGCTCGCTGAAAGCGCGCAGCACGGCCACCATCGGCCTGTTGGTGCCCAACAGCGTCAACCCGTACTTCGCCGAGCTGGCGCGGGGTATCGAAGACGCCTGCGAGCGCAACGGCTATTGCGTGATCCTGTGCAACTCCGACGACAACCCGCAGAAGCAGCGCAGCTACCTGCGCGTGCTGCTGGAAAAACGCATCGACGGCCTGGTAGTGGCCTCGGTGGGCCAGGACGACGACCTGCTGCAAAGCCTGGCGGGTGTGCGCACGCCAATGGTCATCGTCGACCGTGAGCTGGAAGGCGTCGATGCCGACCTGGTGCGCATTGACCACGAGCAGGGGGCGTACCTGGCCACCCAGCACCTGCTGGAGCTGGGCCATCGCGACGTCGCCTATATCGGCGGCCCCGCCGAAACCGGGGTCACCCAGCTGCGCCTGAGCGGCTTCCGCCGTGCCATGGCCGAAGCCGGTGCGCCTGTACTGGGCAGCCGTGTACTGCACTGCGACTTCACCAGCCCGGGTGGTCATGCAGCGGCGGCGCAGGTGCTGGAAGGCAAGCGGCCCTCGGCGATTTTTGCCGGCAACGACATGATCGGCTTTGGTGTGCTGCGCGCTGCAGCCGAACGCAATATCAGCGTACCCGGCGAGCTGTCGGTGATCGGCTTCGACGACATCGAACTGAGCCGCTACGTGTACCCACCACTGACCACCGTGGGCCAGTCGATCCGCGAGCTGGGCGAGAGCGCTGCCTCGTTGCTGCTGACGCGTATCGCTACGCCCCGGCAAGGCGCGGCGGAGCAGCGCATTGTCGCCCCGCGTATCGTCTTGCGTGAGTCCACCGGGCCGCGCCCGGACCTGTTCAATGAATACCGCTAACGCTAAGGAAACGTCATGAATGCCAAGGTTGTGGTGGTCGGCAGCCTCAACATGGACCTGGTGGTCCGCGCCCAGCGCCTGCCACGGGCCGGCGAAACACTCCCCGGCGATAGCTTTTTCACGGTGCCGGGCGGCAAGGGTGCCAACCAGGCGGTGGCGGTAGCGCGGCTGGGGGGCAGCGTGGCGATGATCGGCAATGTGGGGGATGATGACTACGGGCGGCAACTGCACCGGGCCTTGTATGTCGAGGGTATCGACTGTCAGGGTGTCAGTACCTGCCCGGGCACGTCCAGCGGTGTGGCGCTGATCACGGTGGATGCTGCCAGCCAGAACTGTATTGTCATCATTCCCGGCGCCAACGGCCTGCTGACGCCGCAGTCGGTGCTGCGTTTCGATGCACTGCTGCAGGCCGCCGAGGTGGTCATCTGCCAGCTGGAAGTGCCCACTGACACTGTGGCGTGCACACTGGCCAGGGCGCGTGAGCTGGGCAAGCAGGTCATCCTGAACCCAGCACCCGCTACCGGCCCCTTGCCAGCGGACTGGTTTGCGCATATCGATTACCTTACCCCTAACGAAAGCGAGGCCGAAGCCTTGACCGGTGTGGCGGTGACCGACCAGGACAGTGCCCGGCGCGCAGGCGAGCGCTTGCTGCAGCTGGGGGCAGGCAAAGTGATCATCACCTTGGGTGCGCAAGGTGCCTTGCTGGTTACTGCCCAAGGCCATCAGCACTATCCGGCGCCGCGCGTGCAACCGCTGGACACCACCGCTGCCGGCGATACCTTCATTGGTGGCTTTGCTGCCGGCCTGGTGCGTGGGCTGGAGGAGGGGGAGGCGATCGCCTTTGGCCAGCGTGCCGCGGCATTGTCGGTTACCCGTGCCGGTGCCCAACCGTCGATTCCCTACCTGGCGGAGCTGACGCCATGAAGAAAACCCCGCTGCTGAACGTTGCCCTGTCGCGAGTCATTGCCGGCATGGGGCATGGCGATATCCTGGTGATCGGCGATGCCGGGCTGCCGGTGCCGCCGGGTGTCGAGCTGATCGACCTGGCCATTACGCCTGGCCTGCCGGACTTCGCCAGTGTGCTGCGGGTGGTGCTGAGCGAATTGCAGGTTGAGCGCCACGTGCTGGCCGAAGAAATGCAGAAAGTGGTGCCACCCGCGCTGGTCGAAATCGAGCGACTGAAGGGCAAGCTGGGCAAGCGCGAATGGCTGACCCATGAGGATTTCAAAGTGCTGTCGCGCAGTGCTCGTGCGGTGGTGCGTACAGGCGAGTGCCAGCCCTATAGCAACATTGCCCTCATCTCCGGCGTCACCTTCTAGCCGCTTCCACAAAGGACGCCGGGCTGTGTAAACGCATGATTCATAGGCAAAAGGAGTGCCATCCATGCTCAAGTCCCTGCTACAAGGAGTCGTCTTCATGGCCACAGCCTCCACCCTCCAGGCCGCACCCATCGACCTGATCATCGACACCGATCCCGGCGCGGACGACGTGGTCGCGCTGTTTCTGGCCATGGCTTCGCCCAACGAACTCAATATCCGCGCCATCACCACTGTGGCCGGCAACGTGCGCCTAAACAAGACCTCGCGCAATGCCCGCCTGGCCCGCGAATGGGCGGGGCGCGAAGACATACCGGTGTACGCCGGTGCCGGCCGCCCATTGGTGCGCACGCCGATCTACGCCGCCGACGTTCATGGCGAAGAAGGCCTCACCGGTGTACCGGTGCACGAGCCGAAAGCGCCTCTGGCCCAGGGCAATGCCGTGCAATACCTGGTCGATACCCTCAGCGCAGCCAAACCGCACAGCATCACCGTCGCCATGCTCGGCCCGCAGACCAACCTGGCCCTGGCGCTGATTCAGCGCCCGGGCATCGTCAACGGCATCAAAGAGGTGGTGGTCATGGGGGGAGCCCATTTCAATGGTGGCAACATCACCCCGGTGGCGGAGTTCAACCTCTACGCCGACCCGCACGCCGCCGAAGTGGTGCTGGCCAGCGGCGTGCAGCTGACCTACCTGCCGCTGGATGTCACGCACAAGCTGCTGACCAGTAACGCTCGCCTGAAGCAACTGGCAGCCGTGAGCAACCAGGCCAGCAAGCGCGTGGTGGATATCCTCAATGCTTACATCACCCACGATATGGACGTGTATGGCATACCTGGCGGCCCTGTGCACGACGCCAGCGTCATCGCCTACCTGTTAAAGCCCGAGCTGTTCAGTGGCCGGCGTATCCACATGAGCATCGACAGCCGCGAAGGGCCCACTTTCGGCCAGACAGTTGCAGACTGGTACGGTGTACTCAAGCAGCCGGCAAATGTGCTGTGGGTGGACCAGGGTGATGCCCAGGGGCTGTTCGACCTGCTCAGTGACCGTCTGGCGCGATTGGAATAGCCGCGTGCGGCGCGTAGCGCTCGAACACCTGGTCGATGAAGCTGCGTGCCGCCTCGGCACCGTTGTCGCGCACCAACAGGTCGATGGCGATCAACAGCAACTCTTCCGGTGTGCCAGGGCTGTACGCGCTCTGGCCCTCGGCCCATTTGACCTTGATATCGGCATCGATGCTGTGGGTGCTCATGAAAAGCTCTCGCTAGGGGCCCGGAACGAAGGAGGAACACCTGACCCTGGTGTTCGATGGAGGCGGGATGCGCTCCACTTCTTGCAGCAAATCATGGCTTTGCGCCGGTGACCGTGCGAGCTAAGCATATGGCAAACGCAGCGTGTTGTGCAAAATCCGGTCACGATTGCTTTTCGCCTCGCTGCTGCAGTTCAGGCAGACTTGACCGGTTTTGCAACAAATGATGAGCGGAGCTGTCGGATCAGGCAGTTCCCGGACCGATTTAGGAGGCTTCATGTTCCGTACCCGTGCTTACCTGGCAACTCTGGCTGTGGCTGCTGTCCTGGCGGGTTGCAGCACTGGTGGCAATGCTGATGGTGGTGCCGCGCCGGCCGCGCCAGCGGGCAACGATGGCCGCTGCGAAGCCAGTGGTGCCGACTTTGCCCTGGGCAAGCAGGCCAGCGCCGAATTGCTGGAGCAGGCACGCAAGGCCAGTGGCTCGCAGATGGCGCGCATTCTCAAGCCGCACGACGTGGTGACCCTGGAGTACCGCTCCGAGCGCCTGAACCTGAACGTGGACGAGCAGGGCAGGGTAACCCGCGTCAACTGCGGTTGATGCACGGGCAGGCAACTGCCTTGCGCAAAATGTGAAAAGCCTGCGCAGTCGCCTGTAGGAGCGGGTTTACCCGCGAACACGGGCGAAGCCCGTGCCATTCACCCTACAGTCTGTTTCGCAGGCAATCCCGCCCCACTCAGATGATGCATCACCCATAAAAAAACCCGCCACAAGGGCGGGTTTTTTTACAGCTATCCGAATTACTCCGGACGAACCTGTGCAGCCTGCATGCCCTTCTGGCCGCGCTCGGCGACGAAGGAAACAGTCTGGCCTTCTTTCAGGCTCTTGAAGCCGTCAGATTCGATGGCTTTGAAGTGTACGAACAGGTCGTCGCCGCCGCCTGCTGGGGTGATGAAGCCGTAGCCTTTCTCATCATTGAACCATTTGACGGTGCCTTGTTGGCGATTGGACATGGGTGAATCTCCAGAACATTTAGTTTTTTCAGTGGTGCAATGCGGCCGAGGCTACGGAGCACGGGATACATCATAGTCTAATTCTGCGCATCTAGCGCCTTTTACCTTCGCAGGATATTGATCCAGCTCAAAGAATGGCTGGTCATCACCGGCTTTAAGGTTTCAGCTCTTCGGTGCGCAGGCCTGTTTCACCACCGACTGCGCCTTCTGCATCAGTTTGGCGTCAACGCCGTCCTTGCTGTCGAGGTCGGCAATCTCAGCGTCGGTGAAGTTCTTTTTGATGGCTTGCGCGCCGCAGTCGCAGTGTTTTTTTGCGGTGGCAGCGTCAACGCCCTGGCCGCTGGCCACTTGCGTGCACTGGGTCATGTAGGCGGCCTCCTTCCCGGCTGGGAAGTTGCCGGCGTTCGCAGCCACGGGCAGCAGCAGGGCGCCAGCGGCCGCCAGGGCCAGAAGAGACGGAACTCGCATCACCAGTTACTCCTTGGGTTAAGGTCTCATCAAGAGTAGGTTGCTTCCCAAAGTCTGAGCGGTATTTTTCCGCGTTAGTTCACCGCTGCGGTGCAATTTCCAAATATTTCTGCCTGGGGTGCAACCCGCGTGCTAGCATGCTCGGCTTGCGGTCGCACTGTTGCCGGCTGCAGCTATCTTTTTTCTTTCCAGTCACTCTGGTTCGTCCCTGACAAGCCGAAAGGCTTCTGCCACTGTGGGGCAGGCTTCCTTTTACCGGAAGGCAGGTCGGATCTTGTACTGGCTCATCCCAACCCACGTGACCTTTGGTAGGGGTCACCACTAGGAGAGGAGGCGCCATGCCCGTTATTACTCTTCCCGATGGCAGTCAACGTTCGTTCGATCACGCCGTATCCGTAGCCGAAGTAGCCGCTTCCATCGGCGCTGGCCTGGCCAAGGCCACTGTGGCCGGCAAGGTCGACGGCAAGCTGGTCGATGCGTGTGACCTGATCAGCAACGACGCCACACTGCAGATCATCACCCCTAAAGATGAAGAGGGACTGGAGATCATTCGTCACTCGTGCGCCCACCTGGTTGGCCACGCCGTGAAGCAGCTGTACCCGACCGCCAAGATGGTGATCGGCCCGGTCATTGACGAAGGCTTCTATTACGACATCGCCTACGAGCGCCCCTTCACCCCAGAAGACATGGCCGCCATCGAAAAGCGCATGATGGAGCTGATCGAAAAAGACTACGACGTGGTCAAGAAAATGACCCCGCGCGCCGAAGTCATCGATGTGTTCACGGCCCGTGGCGAAGACTACAAACTGCGTCTGGTCGAAGACATGCCGGATGAACAGGCCATGGGCCTGTACTACCACGAAGAATACGTCGACATGTGCCGTGGCCCGCACGTGCCGAACACCCGCTTCCTCAAGGCATTCAAGCTGACCAAGCTGTCAGGCGCCTACTGGCGTGGCGATGCCAAGAACGAGCAGCTGCAGCGCGTGTACGGCACGGCCTGGGCTGACAAGAAGCAGCTGGCTGCGTACATCCAGCGCATCGAAGAAGCCGAAAAACGCGACCACCGCAAGATCGGCAAGCAGCTCGACCTGTTCCACCTGCAGGAAGAAGCCCCGGGCATGGTGTTCTGGCACGCCAACGGCTGGACCGTCTACCAGGTACTCGAGCAGTACATGCGTGGCGTGCAGCGCGAAAACGGCTACCAGGAAATCAAGACCCCGCAGGTTGTCGACCGCATCCTGTGGGAGCGTTCCGGTCACTGGTCCAACTATGCCGAAAACATGTTCACCACTTCGTCGGAAAGCCGTGACTACGCGGTAAAACCGATGAACTGCCCGTGCCACGTGCAGGTGTTCAACCAGGGCCTGAAAAGCTACCGCGACCTGCCGCTGCGTCTGGCCGAGTTCGGTGCCTGCCACCGTAACGAGCCGTCGGGCGCCCTGCACGGCATCATGCGCGTGCGTGGCTTCGTACAGGACGATGCGCACATTTTCTGCACCGAAGAACAGGTGAAGAAAGAAGCCGCCGACTTCATCAAGCTGACCCTGGACGTGTACAAGGACTTCGGTTTCAGCGACATCGCCATGAAACTGTCCACTCGTCCGGCCAAGCGTGTCGGTTCTGAAGAGTTGTGGGACCGTGCTGAAACAGCGCTGGCCGACGCCCTGAACGAATCCGGCCTTGAGTGGGAATACCAGCCGGGCGAGGGGGCCTTCTACGGCCCGAAAATCGAGTTTACCCTGCGCGACTGCCTCGGCCGTAACTGGCAGTGCGGTACCCTGCAGTACGACCCGAACCTGCCAGAGCGTCTGGATGCCAGCTATATCGCCGAAGATAACAGCCGAGTTCGCCCGGTCATGCTGCACCGCGCCATCCTCGGTTCGTTCGAGCGCTTCATCGGCATGCTGATCGAGCACTATGCTGGTGTGTTCCCGGCGTGGCTGGCCCCAACCCAGGCGGTGATCATGAATATCACCGACAAGCAGGCCGATTTCGCCCTCGAGGTTGAGAAATCTCTGAACGGAAGCGGTTTCCGTGCCAAGTCGGACTTGAGAAATGAGAAGATCGGCTTTAAAATCCGCGAGCATACTTTGCTCAAGGTCCCGTACCTTTTGGTTATAGGGGACCGCGAAGTCGAAACGCAAACCGTCGCTGTGCGTACTCGCGAAGGCGCAGACCTGGGCTCCATGCCCGTCGCCCAATTCGTTGAGCTGCTGACACAAGCGGTTTCCCGGCGTGGTCGCCAAGAATCGGAGTAATGACTATTAAGCGTGAAATGAGAAACGATAAGCGTGCTGTACCGAAGGCCCCGATCAACGAGAATATCTCGGCCCGCGAGGTTCGGTTAATTGGCGCAGACGGCGAGCAGGTTGGCATCGTCTCGATTGATGAAGCGCTGCGTATCGCTGATGAAGCGAAGCTGGACCTGGTAGAAATCTCTGCAGACGCGGTACCACCCGTCTGCAAGGTCATGGACTACGGCAAGCACCTCTTCGAGAAGAAGAAGCAGGCTAACGAAGCCAAGAAAAACCAGAAGCAGATCCAGATCAAAGAAATCAAGTTTCGTCCAGGGACGGAGGATGGGGATTACCAGGTAAAACTACGCAACCTGGTACGTTTCCTTACCGATGGGGACAAGGCCAAGATCTCTCTGAGATTCCGTGGTCGTGAGATGGCCCACCAGGAGCTGGGCATGGAGCTGTTGAAGCGGGTCGAAGCCGACCTCGCCGAATACGGCACCGTTGAGCAGCATCCGAAGATGGAAGGACGCCAGCTTATGATGGTCATCGCCCCCAAGAAAAAGAAGTAATCTCCCGGGCACGGCAGGCCTGATGATTATGTGTAATTTTATCGAATGCGGAGTTCCAACATGCCAAAAATGAAAACCAAGAGCGGTGCTGCGAAGCGCTTCCTGAAGACAGCTTCGGGCTTCAAGCACAAGCACGCTTTCAAGAGCCACATCCTGACCAAAATGTCGACCAAGCGTAAGCGTCAACTGCGCGGTGCCAGCTTGCTGCACCCGTCCGACGTCGCAAAAGTCGAGCGCATGCTGCGCGTTCGTTAATTCTGGTTAAGATAGAGGAAGTTACTCATGGCTCGTGTTAAGCGCGGCGTTATCGCTCGTAAGCGTCACAAAAAAATTCTGAAACTGGCTAAAGGTTACTACGGTGCACGTTCGCGCGTATTCCGTGTAGCCAAGCAAGCGGTCATCAAGGCAGGCCAATACGCCTACCGCGACCGTCGCCAGAAGAAGCGTCAGTTCCGCGCACTGTGGATCGCTCGTATCAACGCCGGTGCCCGCACCAACGGTCTGTCCTACAGCCGTCTGATTGCTGGCCTGAAAAAGGCTTCGATCGAAATCGACCGTAAGGTTCTGGCTGATCTGGCAGTGAACGAAAAAGCGGCGTTTGCTGCGATTGTCGAGAAAGCTAAAGCCGTTCTGGCTTAAGTACCCGCGACAATCACCCGGCGGTGCTAGCGCTGCCGGGCATTGAACGTCATCGATAGGGGAAGAGCCTTCAAAGCTCTTCCCCTATTTTCGTATCTGGAGTCTGTACATGGAAAACCTGGATGCGCTGGTCTCCCAAGCCCTAGAGGCCGTGGAACGCGCTGAAGACATCAACGCCCTGGAACAGATCCGGGTTAATTATCTCGGCAAGAAGGGCGAGCTGACCCAGGTGATGAAGACCCTGGGCAACCTGCCAGCCGAAGAGCGGCCGAAAGTCGGCGCGCTGATCAACGACGCCAAAGAGCGCGTCACCGTTGTGCTCAATGCCCGCAAGGCTGCCTTTGAAGAAGCCGAGCTCAGCGCTCGCCTGGCTGCCGAATGCATTGACGTCACCCTGCCAGGCCGCGGCCAGGCCACCGGTGGCCTGCACCCGATCACCCGTACACTCGAGCGCATCGAGCAGTTCTTCACCCACATTGGCTACGGCATTGCCGAAGGCCCAGAGGTGGAAGACGACTACCACAACTTCGAAGCGCTCAACATCCCTGGCCACCACCCGGCGCGGGCGATGCACGACACCTTCTACTTCAATGCCAACATGCTGCTGCGCACCCACACCTCGCCGGTGCAGGTGCGGACCATGGAGTCCACCCAGCCGCCCATCCGCATTGTGTGCCCGGGCCGCGTATACCGCTGCGACTCGGATATCACCCACTCGCCGATGTTCCACCAGGTCGAAGGCCTGCTGATCGATCGCGATATCAACTTCGCCGACCTCAAGGGCACCATCGAAGAATTCCTGCGCGTATTCTTCGAGAAAGAACTGGCGGTCCGTTTCCGCCCATCGTTCTTCCCCTTCACCGAGCCGTCTGCAGAAGTCGACATCCAGTGCGTGATGTGTTCCGGCAACGGCTGCCGCGTGTGCAAGCAAACCGGCTGGCTGGAAGTGATGGGCTGCGGCATGGTGCACCCGAATGTGTTGCGCATGTCCGGCATCGACCCAGAGGAGTTCCAGGGCTTCGCCTTCGGCATGGGTGCCGAGCGCCTGGCCATGCTGCGTTATGGCGTCAACGATTTGCGTCTGTTCTTCGACAACGACCTGCGGTTCCTAGCCCAATTCCGCTAGGCCCAATCGACGCAACTTTCAGGAGAACAGCATGAAATTCAGTGAACAGTGGCTGCGCGGTTGGGTCAACCCGCAAGTCTCCCGTGACGAACTGGTCGCCCGCCTGTCCATGGCCGGCCTCGAAGTTGACAGCGTTACCCCCGCTGCCGGCCAGTTCAGCGGCATCGTCGTGGGCGAAATTCTCGCCACCGAACAACACCCGGACGCCGACAAGCTGCGCGTGTGCCAGGTAAGCAGCGGCCAGGAAACCTTCCAGGTTGTGTGCGGCGCCCCTAACGCCCGCCCAGGCATCAAGATCCCGTTCGCCATGATCGGTGCCGAACTGCCAGGCGACTTCAAGATCAAGAAGGCCAAGCTGCGCGGTGTCGAGTCCTTCGGCATGCTGTGCTCGGCTGCCGAACTGCAGATCAGCGAAGAAAACGACGGCCTGCTGGAACTGGCTGCCGACGCTCCGGTTGGCGAAGACATTCGCACGTACCTGAGCCTGGATGATGCCAGCATCGAAATCGGCCTGACCCCGAACCGCGGCGACTGCCTGTCCATCGCCGGCCTGGCCCGCGACGTCAGCGCCCTGTACGACACCCCGGTCACCCGCCCGGTGGTGCCAGCCGTAGCGGCCGCCCATGACGAAGTGCGCCCGGTCGAAGTCAGCGCCCCGGCTGCCTGCCCGCGCTACCTGGGCCGCGTTATCCGTAACGTCGACCTGAGCAAGCCAACCCCACTGTGGATGGTCGAGCGCCTGCGCCGCAGCGACGTTCGCAGCATCGACGCCGCCGTCGACGTCACCAACTACGTGATGCTCGAACTCGGCCAGCCGATGCACGCCTTCGACCTGGCGGAAATCAACGGCGGCATCCGCGTGCGCATGGCCGAAGAGGGCGAAAAACTCGTACTGCTCGACGGCCAGGAAGTGGCCCTGCGTGCTGACACCCTGGTGATCGCCGACCACACCCGCGCCTTGGCCATCGCCGGCGTCATGGGGGGCGAGCACAGCGGTGTGAACACCGAAAAAACCCGCGACCTGTTCCTGGAAAGCGCCTTCTTCGAGCCGATTTCCGTGGCCGGTAAAGCCCGTTCCTACGGCCTGCACACCGATGCCTCGCACCGCTACGAGCGCGGCGTCGACTCGCAACTGGCCCGCGAAGCCATGGAGCGCGCCACCCAGTTGCTGCTGGACATCGTTGGCGGCGAAGCCGGCCCTGTGGTTGAAGCGGTCAGCGAGCAGCACCTGCCACAAGTAGCCCCGGTCACCCTGCGCGCCGAACGCATCACCCAGATGCTTGGCATGGAAATGGACCCAGCCCAGGTCGAGCAGTTGCTCAACGCCTTGGAACTGACCACGGTTAAAAGTGCGGAAGGGCAGTGGACCGTCACCGTTCCAAGCCACCGCTTCGACATCAGCCTGGAAGTGGACCTGATCGAAGAGCTGGCTCGCCTGTACGGCTACAACAACCTGCCGGTCCGCTACCCTCAGGCGCGCCTGGCGCCACAGGGCAAGCCGGAAACCCGTGGTGACCTGCCGACCCTGCGCCGCCTGCTGGTGGCCCGCGGCTACCAGGAAGCCATCACCTACAGCTTCATCGACCCGAAACTGTTCGAACTGTTCAGCCCGGGCGTAGAGCCGCTGCTGCTGGCCAACCCCATCTCCAGCGACATGGCCGCCATGCGCGCCTCGCTGTGGCCGGGCCTGGTCAAGGCACTGCAGCACAACCTGAACCGCCAGCAAGACCGCGTGCGCCTGTTCGAAAGCGGCCTGCGCTTTGTCGGCCAACTGGGTGACCTGCAGCAGCAGCCAATGATTGCCGGCGTCATCACCGGCAGCCGCCTGCCAGAAGGCTGGGCCAACGGCCGCGACGGCGTCGACTTCTTCGACGTCAAAGCCGACGTGGAAGCCCTGCTGGGCTACTCCGGCGCCCTGAGCGACTTCACCTTCAGCGCCGGCAAACACCCAGCCCTGCACCCAGGCCAGACCGCTGCCATCGAGCGTGACGGTAAACTGGTCGGCTACCTCGGCGCCATTCACCCAGAGCTGGCCAAGGCCCTGGGCCTGGACCGCCCGGTGTTCCTGTTCGAGCTGGTGCTGGGCGACGTGGTCGAAGGCCGCCTGCCGAAATTCAGCGAACTGTCCAAGTTCCCGGAAACCCGTCGTGACCTGGCTTTGATCGCAGGACGTGATGTGGCTTCTAGCGCGGTGCTTGAATTAATTCGTGACAATGCAGGCGAATGGCTCACAGACCTCAGGCTGTTTGATGTGTACCAAGGTAAAGGCATTGATCCTGATAGAAAAAGCCTTGCCGTCGGCTTGACCTGGCAGCATCCATCGCGCACTCTTAACGACGATGAGGTGAACACTACCCTGCAAAACATCCTCACCTCGCTCGAACAAAGGTTGAACACCACGTTAAGGAAATAACGGCATGGGTGCTCTGACGAAAGCTGAGATGGCCGAAAGGCTGTACGAGGAGCTGGGGCTTAACAAGCGTGAGGCCAAGGAGCTGGTCGAGCTGTTTTTCGAAGAAATTCGGCACGCGCTTGAAGAGAACGAGCAGGTCAAGCTGTCCGGTTTCGGCAACTTCGACCTTCGCGACAAACGCCAGCGGCCGGGCCGCAACCCCAAGACAGGGGAAGAGATCCCGATCACCGCACGGCGCGTCGTCACCTTTCGTCCAGGGCAGAAGTTGAAGGCCCGGGTTGAGGCCTATGCTGGAACCAAGCCATAACGACGAACTGCCCCCCATACCGGGCAAACGCTACTTCACCATTGGTGAAGTGAGCGAGTTGTGTGCCGTAAAGCCACACGTGCTGCGGTATTGGGAGCAGGAGTTCGACCAGCTGAACCCTGTGAAGCGGCGGGGGAACCGGCGGTATTACCAGCGCCAGGATGTGCTGATGATCCGCCAGATTCGTGCGCTGCTGTATGATCAGGGGTTCACCATTGGCGGGGCGCGGTTGAGGCTCTCCAGTGATGAGGCTAAAGATGAATCCAGCCAGTACAAGCAGCTGATTCGGCAGATGATTGTTGAATTGGAGGATGTGTTGGTGGTGTTGAAGAAGTAAACCGGGTTTCTGATGAGTGGAAAATTTTTTGAGAAAAAGCTTTCATTTATCAGATGGTTAGGGTACATTCTTCAACGTTCTCGGCAAGATTGAGAACATGCTTCAAAGCCCAGTCGGGGCGTAGCGCAGCCCGGTAGCGCACTTGCATGGGGTGCAAGGGGTCGAGTGTTCGAATCACTCCGTCCCGACCAAATAACTCCAAAGAATCCAGTCACTTAGCGGTGACTGGATTTTTTATGTCTGTCCGTTTTTCTCCAGTTAGCAATTTTGCCCCACCTTTTGCCCCACCGAATTTCAGCTGCCGTTAGTCAGGAATTCAGAAACGGCAGGGTTTTGGGCATTTGCATTCGCTCATGGGAGATGGCGATCAGCCGAGAGGGAGAGGCCACACCATTGCTTCCGCGACCGGCAAGTGCGCGCTCTTTGAAGGTCTTATGTCGAGCAGTCTCTAGCTTGGCTTCCTGCTGCGTTGCCTTTTTGCTTCGATAGGGTCAATTGCATCAAACAGGCTTTCTCGATGTTCCAGGCTCTTCGAGCTTCAGTCAGCCAGAAATGTATGGCTGCTTCAGACTATCCCTAACCGTTGTCTATTACTTCCAGGGCGCTCAGCCTGCGGTAGGCTTTGACCATGGCCGCTCGGAGCTGCTCGCTGATTTCAAGCAGGCGAGGCCGCTTGGATAGTTGAGGAGCAGTTCCACTTTGATGAAATAGCGGCCTATGGGTGGCAATTCTTCCAATCATCTTAGTCGCGTCGATGGTCTACCTACCCGCGCGTACGGGTGTTAAAGCGTGATGGGGATGCCGCCCAAGCGATCCGATTCATAGGCCGCCTCAATGATGCGCATGACGCTGTGCATGGTTGCTAGCCCGGCGCCCGTATAGGCGCTATCGTGGTCAGGTGCGAGGATGTCAGTTACGAAATTGTCATAATAGACGTCTGAGTTCAGAC
This sequence comes from Pseudomonas sp. GLN_2, assembly GCF_043106005.1. NCBI lineage: Bacteria > Pseudomonadati > Pseudomonadota > Gammaproteobacteria > Pseudomonadales > Pseudomonadaceae > Pseudomonas > Pseudomonas sp. GLN_2. The sequence continues at coordinate 24,868 of NZ_JBICMC010000103.1, forward strand.
TCATATGCAGGTCGCTTGCCTGTCCTGCCGCGTTGATAAGCCGCATACCGTCGGCGGTTGAGCGCGCGTAGAACTGGTCAGTCGACATAGAGAATGAATACTCTCGTTGTTCGGGCGTATTGGCGGAATAGTTGTAACCTGTCTCGATCGTGCAGATGCAGCCACTCTCGGTCACCAGGGTCATCATCGAGCCAATTTCTACCGCTGTCAGCTGCGGGTCGCGATGCATCACTGCGGATACTCTGCGTATCGCCTCGCCGGTTATTTCCTGGGCCAGATCGACGAAGTGGGGGGCGAGATTGATCGTGCAACCCCCGCCGGAGCGTTTCGGCTCAAGCATCCATGAGCAGTTGTTTGCTAAGTAGCGTCTAGGGGGGCCAGCATTGAATCGGAATGCAAGGGTTCTCCACTTGGCATCACTATCCCGAGCCTCTTGTCTCAGACGATTCAGTAGTTCACTGTGCCTCCATACCAACGGCACTGCTACGAATAGGCCTTCGGCTTCAGTGCGTTGGTACAGATCAAGCACTTCAAGCTGCGTTAGCCCGCAGGGCTTCTCCATCGCGAATGGGATCTTTCGCTTGATCAAAGCCTCACCCATGGCGTGCAGGTTATCATGAGGACCGAAGGCGAAGACAAAATCAGCCTTTTCATTGTCCAGTAGGGTTGTCCAATGATCATACAGTTGCGCACCAAATCGCTGGGCGAGAGCGGGGCCCTGAGATCCCGTGGCGTCGGATACTGCCGTTACCGTTACATTTGGCAAACGCTCAAGTGCATTGAGATAGAGCGGGGTATGCCAGTGGCTTACTTCTAAAAGAACGACTTTCAAATATCAAATCCTTTCTGAGGTTGCAAAGCAGCCTATGATGACCCTTATATGGGCGTATGTAAGTTGCGGGTTTCGATAGGGGCTGAACGCTGGACCAGCGATGCACAGAAGTTGCCGCCGGCGCTAAGCGTGTGCGCAAGCCGCAAGCATGCGCATCGCATCGCATTCCAGTTGGAATTGGGAGGACGTGCAGGACGCCGGATAGGGGGCATGGAGAACATTACAATCCCTTCGAATAGCGACGCTCGATATTTTCAAAACCGAGGAAGCTGAGTGCCAGTAGGGCCTGGCCTAAATGCATGGGCTCGCCATTAAGAGTTTTGCATCCGCGCGCTTGTGCCGCCAGTAACAACGCGGTTGGCTCGGATCGAGTGATGATGTCGACCACCACCATAGCGGAGGTCAACCGCTCTGCTACTATTGGCATCGGATCATCGGGGTTCATGCCGAGCGGGGTCGCATTGATAACGATGTCATGACCTGCTGGGTCTGCTGGACCTGTATGCACATTGCACGAACTTTCGTTGCCAGCTTTTTGCGCCAGGGCAGCGGCGCGATGCGGATCCAGATCTGAAATAACCAGTGTGCGGGCGCCTGCAGCGGCCACGGCAAAAGCGATGGCCCGTCCCGAGCCACCTGCTCCGACCAGCAGCACAGATTTCCCAAGCAGAGAAACCCCCTGACGCTGCATGCCCAGTACGCAGCCGAGCCCGTCGAATACAGCGCCCTCCCAGCGACCGTCCCGGTCGCAGCGAACCACATTGATTGCGCCTACCTGGCGCGCGGTGGGGTGAAGGCTGTCCACCACCTCAAGCATGGCTTGCTTGTGCGGCATGGTGACCAGTAGCCCCGCGAGGTTGCGTACAGCGCGCGCGCCTTTGACGAACTCGGCGAGGCCCTGCGTACCGACCTCCAATGGAATGCAGACGGCATCAGTCTGTGCTTCGGCGAATAGCCTGTTCAGCAGCATCGGGGATTTGGCGCTCTTGAGCGGGTCGCCAATCAATCCATAGACGCGTGTATTGCCGGTGATGAGTGGATGCATGTGAACCTACTGTGGTGGGCGAGTGCGCGGCAATTGCCAGCTCGCGGCCAGGTGATGCCTTGCTGGCGGCGCACACGTTCGTCGCCGTGGAACTCAACGTGATGCGCAGAGCAACTGCGCAGCACGTCGAGCGTGATGGGCCTGGCTATCAGGCGTGCATCACTGCAGTTGATTGTTAAGCGCCGGATTGGAGGCGTTACTGCTCGCTTTGGGATTGGATTTTTCCTGAAGCAGTTCGTACTCCTGCTTGGACATCGGCACAGCGTTGGGGTCGCCAAGTTCGCTCAGACGAATACGGAAGGTTTCGCGTGTATAGAATGCTGCAATTGCGCAAATTGCACAGATACCAAAAGTCAGACCCCCAATTTTCAGAGGAATGTTTTCCGTGCCAGGCGGGGCAACCGATACGAACAGGGCGGGTAGAAACGCAGTGCATGCCACGCCGATGTTTTGTCCGATGGCCATACCGGTGACGCGGACGCGGGTGCGGAACAATTCAGGGAACATGCTAGGGAAAACACCATTGAAGCCTTGGTACGCCACGCCCCACATGAGAAGGGAGAGAATCAGAGACAGCCAGAGATTGTGAATACTGATCGCATAGAGGTAACCGAACGACAAAAGACCGCCGCAGAGCACGCCCACGATCACAGGGGGGCGACGGCCAATTCTGTCAGAGAGTTTGCCGACGAAGGGGATAAGGATCACGGCGCACAAATTGCCCAGCACAGGAATCCACATGAACAGGCCGGAAGGGAAGCCAATACCGTAAGCAGGCTGGACTGCATAGGTGGCGCCGAAAACGGAGGCAAGGATTGCAAGTACTGCAGAGAGTGCCATGCAGATGACGCGCAACACATCCTTCCAGCTCTCGGTGAGCACTTCGATTACTGGCAACTTAGTGGGCTTGTCCTGTGCTCGCGCCTCAGCGAAGACCGGAGCCTCATGTACTTCACGGCGGATGATCCATCCGACGACAAGCACCACAGCGCTCAGCAAGAAGGGAATTCGCCAGCCCCATGACGCAAAGTCATCCGCAGGCATGAATTGGGCCAGCGGCAAGAACACCGCCGCCGCCAGCAGTTGCCCGGCTTGCACGCCTTGCAGCGTAAAACTGGCGAAGTAACCACGGCGCCCGTCAGGTGCATGCTCCATGGTCATGGAGCTTGCGCAAGACACCTCGCCGGCCACTGCGAACCCTTGGATCAGGCGCAAGGTAATCAGTATTGCCGGCGCCCACACGCCGATCTGGTCGTAGGTCGGGAGCAAGCCGATGCACATGGTCGAGAAGCCCATCAGGAACATGCAGTAGACCAGTACGGTTTTGCGGCCATGGCGGTCACCCAGGTGCCCCAGCACCACTGCGCCTACAGGCCGTGCGATGTAGCCAACACCGAAGCTGGCCAGTGAAACGATGATTCCGACGGTGGGATTGTCCGTTGGAAAAAACAGCTGCGGGAAAAGCAAGGCTGCGGCAGTGGCATAGATGAAAAAGTCGTAGTACTCCAACGCCGAGCCGATCCAGCCGCTAGCAGCGGCCTTCCTTGACTGACGCTTGGGGTGTGGATCGCTCGGGATGCCATGGCTCATGAAGTGTCTCCGGTACCGTAATTTTGTTATTGTAACTCCGTTCCATTTGTAATTTTGTTCCCGGAGTTTGCCTTTGTCAAGGGTGCTGGGGGGCACCTGCGTGCATGGCATCGATCCGCGCCGGTTTGGGTACTCGGGGCCATTGCGCTGTGCACGGCCAAGCGCAATGGCCTGGTGAGCCGCCCCGCACTTTCAGTACTCCGGGCAGGGGGGAAGTCGCGACGGAGTTGCCGCCGGTTGGCTGTGATGCGTTGACTTAGCGATCACACGATGCTTACTATTGTAACTGTGTTCCAAATAGAACGGCGTGCCAATTTACTTGGCGCTGCTCATAACCAGCTGAGAAGAATTCCATGAGAGTCGTTAAAGGTGCAGTTGATCGCTGCCTTGAGGCTATCGAGCTGCTGGCTCGTGAGGCCCGCTGGATGCGAATGTCAGATATCGCAGGTGAACTGGGGATGGAAAAGGGGCCGGCACACCGTGTGCTTGCGCAGTTGGTGGAACAAGGGTGGGCCGAGCAGGACGAGGCGACCTCCCAATACCGCCTGACACTCAAGTTGGCACTGTTGGGGCAGCGTTACCTGAACGGCATCGGGTTGCCGGAGCTTGTTCAGCCGATAATTGAACATGTAGCGTCGTTGTCGCATGAGCTGGTACGCCTGACTGTCGTCTGCGAAGGCGGTTTGTCCTGGCTGGCCTCCGCCCAAGGCGCTGCACCTGGTTTGATGTACTCGCCAGCCATGGATCAGCCAATCAATCTGTACACCACTGCAAACGGCAAAGCCTGGCTTGCATCGATGCCAGACGAGCAAGCGGTCGAAATTGCTATCCGCGACGGTCTGGGTAAAGACCAGGGTGTAGGGAGGGGCCCCAAGGCCATCAATACCGTCGAACGTTTGCTTGCCGACTTGGCGGCGACACGGTCACGAGGTTATGGGCTTGTTGTAGAAGAGGCCGAGGCTGGCGTGTGGGCGATCGCGGTTCCGGTGAAGATGATTCCTTCTGGCCTTGTGGTCGGGACCATGAGCATCGCCGGCCCGGTATTGCGCATGCATCCAGACCGCTACGACGAATTGCATGCCCTGCTCGAGGATGCTGCGAACAAGCTAGGTACGGTTTGGCCTCGGCAACCCGGTGTGCACGGGTGAATCTCATGGAACTGAGCAGCCAATCAGCTGATGTGCCTGAGTCAATCCTGCTGCAAGCCGCCGCATCCCTGGCGAACGCTCGCCAAACCGGTGATCGCTTGGATGCATTGCCCTTTCATGAGGCGTCGTTGAGCCTGGAGCAGGGCTTTGAGATACAGCAGCATGTGGGTGTGTTGGCCGGGAAAAAAGTGGGTGGCTGGAAATGCGCACTGCCCAAACCTGGCAAGTGGATAGTTGCGCCCATCTACACCGATAGCATCGTGAGTTGCGGCCAGTACCCTCTGGGCTTCGCAGCTTCCAAGGTACGAATCGAACCCGAGCTTGCTTGCGTGCTGGGTGCCGGTCTTCCTGCCCGCGCGGCTCCCTACACGGCCGACGACATTACGCGCTCGATCAGTCAGATACACCTTGCACTCGAAGTCATCGACTCGCGGTACACCGATCCGCAGAAGGTTCCGTTCGAGCAGTTGCTGGCTGACGGGTTGTTCAACCATGGGCTAGTGCTGGGGCCACGCGCATTGTCGCTGAGCTCGAACAATTTGCCCACTCACCTTGATGTGACGCTGAGCCATCCGGGGGTAGAGCCTGTGAGCATTGCCGGCACCCACCCGGATCAAGACCCTGTCTCGCCGATCGTCTGGTTAGCAAATTTTCTCTCTGCACATGGCATCGACCTGCAAGCGGGTCAGGTCGTGATCACCGGGTCCTATGCAGGGCTACTCGAAGTTCCCACCCACCAGCCGCTGGACATCCAGTTCGGCGAGGCAGGATCCCTGTCTGTCTTTTTTTCAACGCTTGAGGAGTAACGTATGCGCTTGGTTCGTTTCGGTTTGCCAGGACAAGAACTGCCTGGGATTTTGGATGCTCAAGGACAGGTCAGGGATCTTTCTGGCATCGTGGATGATATCGACGCCGCAGCGCTGTCGCCTTCCAGTCTCGAAAAACTACGTGGCATCGACACGGAGCGCCTGCCACTGGTACCGGCCGGTACACGTCTGGGCCCGTGCGTGGGTAGCGTGCCGAACCTGATCTGTATCGGCCTCAATTACTCAGACCATGCAGCCGAAACCAACACGCCGATTCCGAGCCAGCCCGTTGTGTTCAACAAGCACACGGGGTCGATCAGCGGTGCAAACGACCCTGTGATCCTGCCTGGTGATGCGAAGAAGCTCGACTGGGAAGTCGAACTGGCGATCGTCATCGGTTCGCCCGCCTGGCACGTTGAAGAAAGCAAAGCGCTGGATCATATCGCCGGTTACTGCCTGGCGAACGATGTCTCTGAACGCGCCTATCAGCTTGAGTACGAAGGGCAATGGACCAAGGGTAAGAGCAGCTTTTCCTTTGCGCCGCTTGGCCCCTGGCTGGTGACTCGCGATGAAATCGCCGACCCGCAGAACCTCGACCTCTGGTTGGAAGTGAACGGCAAGCGTTATCAGAACGGTAACACGCGGACGATGATTTTCAGCGTGGCTCACATCGTGTCCTACCTCAGCCGTTTCATGCCACTGCTGCCGGGTGACGTGATCATCACCGGCACGCCGCCCGGCGTAGGGCTGGGCCAGAAACCCCATGTATTTCTCAAGGCCGGGGATGTCATGCGCGTCGGTGGAACGGGCCTGGGTGAGCAGTCCCAGACAGTCGTTCCCTATGTTTCGGAGATGGGCGCAGCCTGGGTTGACGGTCGCTACCCTAACGTTGATTGATCCCGGAGACAACGATATGAGCTTTGCAGGAACAGGTGTAGTTGCAATTTGGCATGATCTTTTGCCCGAGGCGCGCGATGAGTTCTACGAGTGGCATAACCGGGAGCACATGCCAGAGCGCGCGGCGATCCCCGGCTTTCAGCGCGGGCGGCGATACATCGCACTCGATGCTGGGCCTGTCTATTTCAACCTGTACGAGGCCGATACCGTTGACGTGTTAGGGGGGCCAGATTATCTGGCGCGCCTGAATGCGCCGACACCCTGGACGCAGAAAGTCGTGCAGTCTTACCGCAATGTCGCACGATCGATCTGTGACGTGCACTACACCGCCGGGGTGGGAAATGGCGCTTACCTGGTTACCCTCCGCTTCAATGTAAGCGCCGAACGCCACGAAGACGTCCTGCAAGCGTTGCGTGATCGGCTGTTGCCTCCGCTGACGGATGCTCAAGGGATCACGGGGGTTCATCTGTGCACCGCCGATGAAGCCGTGAGCAAGGTTGAGACTGCAGAGAAAAAGGCCCGGTCGGAGGGTACTGAAATCCCATCCTGGATCATCATCATCGAAGGCTGTGCCGCCGATTATGTAGGCCATGCCAGAGAGCAATTGGTCGCTGCCGTTGGCAATTTGCTGGACGTGCCTGAAACGCAACTCGCCACGACACTTTATCAACTGGAATATACGCGCTGCAAAACACCTTCGAGCGCGGGATGATAATGGCTGACTTGCAATAATCAGACTGTGTTTCGCGTTTTCCTCACCGGGGCGCGCCTGCCAGCGCAATAGGTATTGCTTAGGGCGCCCTCTCTTTTTTCGGAATGACGTGGGAAACCGTCGGGTCGAGCTCGGTGTACGACTTGCAGGTGGCATTTATACACGTTACCGAATTGGGAGTAGTTGTTGATGCCACCGGATATGACCCATTCCAGTTTTTGCAACGGTATTCGATATAAGCATTTAATGCTGATCGACACGCTCGCACGCACGCGCAATATGCATGCTGCGGCAACACGTATGAGCCTCACGCAGCCTGCCTTGAGCAAGATGCTGCGAGACGTGGAGCAGCAGTTCGGCTTTGCACTGTTCGAGCGGCTGCCGCGGAGCATGTCCCCAACCGAACTCGGCGATCATGTTATTCGGTTTGCTCAAAATGCTTTGGCTGAATCGCAACAATTTGTCGATCAGGTCAACCGCCTGCGCAATGGCGGTCATGGCTGTTTGCGTGTGGGTGGAATCTTCGCGTCAACTGCGCAGGTGTTGCCGCAAGCAATCGCCGCTATCAAGGCTCGCTACCCGTTGCTGTCGATTGAGGTCATCGAGCAATCAAGCGATCACCTGCTGGCCCTGCTGGAGCAAAAAAAACTCGACATCATGATTGGCCGCTTCACTGATGAGCGCTTCCACGCGTTATTCGATTTCCAGCCTTTAGAGCCCGAACCCTTCAGCCTTGTGGTCAACCATTCGCACCCGCTCAATACGCAGGTGAGTATTGACCCTGCGGCCTTGGGCGATTGGCCGTGGGTGCTGTACCCCGTCGGCACGCCGATCCGCGACCGTTTGGAGCAAGCTTTCAAAGTCGTCGGCATCCCCACACCCCCGGACAGTGTCGAAACTGTCTCGATGTCAGTGTTTCTGCAATTGCTGCAGTCTGCGCCGATGATTGCCATGCTGCCACGCTCAATGATTGCCGCTCAACTTACAAGTGGGCTTCTTAAAGAGTTGCCCTGTTCGCTAACACTGTCGCCACTTGAGTATGGCGTAGTGACTCGTAAGGATGAAACGCTGAACGCTTCTGCTCGCCTGTTCGTCGATATCCTTATAGAAGGGGCCCGGCGACGGGGCGAACAGGTTACGTGGGGTGATCGATTTTCCTGTGCATAAGACAGATGCGATAACGCTCCGTTATCAAATGATCAAATCATCTCATTGGGAATGTTCAGCAAAAGTTCTTAAGGTGTACGAATAAAGTTCGGTTATCCGGACCAAGCCATAACAAGAAGCTCGCCGTGACGCACTGAGAGGTTTTATGCAACTCATCGCTAAAACGGGTGATCTTGCGGTCATTCGCTTGAACCCACTGGATAATGTTCTCATCGCTCGGCAACCGCTTGCGCAGGGCCAGTATCTGGAAGCCGAAGGCATCACCGTAGGGCAGCCAATTCCGTCAGGCCACAAGGTTGCCACCGAGCGGGTAGAGCATGGCCAGCCGCTGCGCCGCTATGGGCAAATTATCGGTTTCGCGTCGCAGGCTATCAATGCGGGTGATCATGTGCATGTGCACAACGTGCAGATGGGCGAGTTTGACCGCGACTATGCCTTTGGTGTCGATCTGCACAGCCAGCCAGCCACTGAGGCGACGTTTCAAGGCATTGTGCGAGAGGATGGCCGGGTCGCTACGCGTAACTACATCGGTATTCTGACCTCGGTGAACTGCTCTGCAACTGTCGCGCGTGCAGTGGCCGATTATTTCCGGCGCGATATCCACCCCGAGGCTTTGGCCGATTATCCAAACATTGACGGTGTAGTGGCCCTGACACATGGTTCCGGCTGTGCGGTCGATCCTGGCGGCGAGTCACTGGGGCTGCTGCGCCGCACCTTGGCCGGTTATGCCATACATCCTAATTTTGCCGCCGTGCTGATTATCGGCCTGGGCTGTGAAACCAATCAGATCGAAACACTGCTCGAAACCCATGGCCTTGAGGCCAGTGCGCAGTTGCGTACCTTCACCATCCAGGGGATAGGGGGAACTTCGAAGACCATTGCTGCCGGTATCGAGCAGGTCAAATCATTGTTGAACAACGCGAACCAGGTTCAGCGTGAGCCGGTCAGCGTCCGCCACTTGGTGGTCGGCCTGCAGTGTGGTGGTTCCGATGGTTATTCAGGCATTACTGCCAACCCCGCGCTGGGCTATGCGGTCGACCGTCTGGTGGCCGCAGGTGGTACCGCAATTCTTTCCGAAACCCCGGAGATATACGGGGCAGAGCATCTGCTGACACGGCGCGCAGTCAGCCGCGAGGTCGGCGAGAAGCTGGTCGCGCGTATCCATTGGTGGGAGGCGTACTGCCAGCGGATGAACGCCGAGCTGAACAACAACCCCTCGGCCGGTAACAAAGCCGGTGGCCTGACCACCATCCTGGAAAAGTCTTTGGGCGCAGTCGCTAAAGCCGGCTCCACCAACCTGGTCGACGTCTACGAATACGCACAAGCAGTGCGGGCGCACGGGCTGGTTTTCATGGATACACCAGGCTATGACCCGGTTTCCGCCACCGGCCAGGTGGCAGGGGGGGCGAATTTGATTGCCTTTACCACCGGCCGGGGCTCGGCTTACGGCTGCGCGCCGGCGCCCTCAATCAAGCTGGCGACCAACAACCGTGTCTTCGAGCATCAGGAAGAAGACATGGACGTCAATTGCGGCGGCATTGCCGATGGTTCCACCACCATCGAAGAACGCGGCGCCTACATCTTCGACCACATGTTGCGCATCGCATCAGGCGAGCGCAGCAAAAGCGAACAGCACGGCTATGGGCAAAACGAGTTCGTGCCCTGGCAGATCGGAGCCGTGACCTGATCGCCCTGCATACCAATTTTGAGGCCATAAACCTATGAATGTCAGTGGATACAATTTTATTGCAGGCCAGCGCAGTGGCCAGGGTGACAGCCTGGTGTTCAGTATCAACGCGGGTACCGGCGAGCGCCTACCCGGCGGGTTTCGCCAAGCCACTGTGGATGAAGTAAACGCTGCGGTAGCGGGTGCTGTGTCCGCTTTTGCAACGTACCGAAACCTGGCGGCAAGCCGCCGTGCCGAGTTCCTCGACGCCATTGCCGATGAGCTCGACGCGCTGGGTGAGGACTTCATTACGCTGGTTTCCCAGGAAACCGCATTGCCCGCCGCCCGGATTCAGGGGGAGCGCGGTCGCACCAGTGGCCAGATGCGCCTGTTTGCCCAGGTGTTGCGTCGTGGCGATTTCTACGGTGCTCGCATCGACCAGGCGTTGCCAGGGCGTACCCCGCTACCGCGGCCGGATCTGCGTCAATACCGAATTGGCGTGGGGCCGGTGGCGGTGTTCGGCGCCAGCAATTTCCCCTTGGCCTTCTCCACCGCCGGCGGGGACACCGCCGCCGCTTTGGCTGCGGGCTGCCCAGTGGTGTTCAAAGCGCACAGCGGCCATATGGGCACTGCTGAACGGGTGGCGCAAGCGCTGGTCCGGGCAGCCGAACGCACGGGCATGCCAGCAGGTGTGTTCAGCATGATTTTCGGCAGTGGCGTCGGAGAGGCGCTGGTCAAGCATCCGGGCATCCAGGCGGTGGGCTTTACCGGTTCACTCAAGGGGGGGCGCGCGCTGTGTGACATGGCTGCCGCAAGGCCGCAGCCGATCCCGGTGTTCGCAGAAATGTCGAGCATCAACCCTGTGCTGGTGCTGCCTCAGGCACTGGCCAATCGCGGCTCATCCATTGCCAAGGAGTTGACTGCGTCCGTTGTGCAGGGTTGTGGGCAATTTTGCACCAACCCGGGCCTGGTTCTGGGTATCCGCTCGCCGGCGTTCAGCGCGTTCATCAACGACTTGGCCGGGCTCATGGCTGAACAGGTTGCGCAAACCATGCTTAATCCAGGCACGTTGAACAGCTATGGCAAAGGCATCCAGGCATTGCTGGCTCATCCGCGGGTCAGCCGGCTCAGCGGCTCAGCGCAACACGGTAATCAGGCGCAACCACACCTCTTCGAGGCGGATGTCAGCCTGTTGCTGGAGCATGACGAACTGTTGCAGGAAGAGGTATTCGGCCCTTGCACCGTGGTTGTCCAAGCCGCTGACGAGCAGGAGCTCGTGCGAGCGATCGAAGCGCTGCAGGGCCAGTTGACGGCCACGTTGCAGGCAGACAGTGAAGACCTGGTCACCTACGGCCACCTCCTTGCCAAGCTTGAGGTCAAAGCGGGTCGCGTCCTGCTCAACGGCTACCCCACCGGCGTAGAGGTTTGCGATGCCATGGTCCATGGAGGTCCTTACCCGGCAACCTCCGATAGCCGTGGCACCTCCGTCGGCAGCTTGGCCATTGACCGATTCCTGCGCCCGGTGTGCTACCAGAACCTGCCGGATGCTTTGCTGCCGGCTGCTCTGCAGAACGCCAACCCACTGGGTATCGAGCGCTTGGTCGACGGTAAGCCCAGCACCGCAGCCTTGAGTTGACGGACGCAAGCCTACTCCTCTTTTCGACGGATACAGTAAGGGTAAACAGATGACCGAACGATTGAATGACGGCGCGCCACGACCATTGCGCCACAGCGCCAGCGTATTTGAAACTGGCAGCTGGGTGGGGCGGGTCTGGCTACCGGAGCAGGGGCCTGCGGTGGTGCTGGTCAAGGCCGGCGCCGTATACGACATCAGCCGCTATGTAGCGACCGTCTCAGCCCTGTTGGAGGAGGCCGACCCGGTGGCCTACCTACGGGGTATACCGCTGGCTGAACCATTGGCCGAACTGGAGCCGTTGCTGGCCAACAGTGATTCGGTTCGCCGTGACCCCCGCCAGCCGTGGCTGCTGGCCCCCATAGACCTGCAAGCGGTCAAGGCTGCAGGCGTGACATTCGCGACCAGCCTGCTGGAGCGTGTTGTGGAAGAACAAGCCAAAGGCGACCCGGCCAAGGCTGATGCGGTGCGGGCCAACCTAGTCAGCCGCATCGGCGCTGATCTGTCGCAGGTCGTACCAGGTTCTGCCCAGGCCGAGGCGCTGCGCAAGGTCTTGATGGAGCAGGGCCTGTGGTCACAGTACCTTGAAGTGGGGATTGGCCCAGATGCTGAAGTGTTCACCAAGGCCCAGCCGCTGTCGGCGGTCGGTCACGGCGCTGAGATCGGCATCCACCCCGGCTCGAGCTGGAACAACCCAGAACCCGAAGTGGTGTTGGCGGTGTCGAGTGAGGGCAGCATCAAAGGCGCCATGCTCGGCAACGACGTCAATCTGCGAGACTTCGAAGGCCGTAGCGCGTTGCTCCTGTCGAAGGCCAAAGACAACAATGCTTCCACCGCGCTGGGGCCTCTGCTGCGCTTGTTCGACGAAACCTTCAGCCTGGACGATGTACGCAACGCTGAAGTCGACCTGAAGGTAGAAGGGGAAGACGGTTTCATTCTCTCTGGGCGCAGTTCCATGCGCCAGATCAGCCGCGACCCGGAGGATTTGGTGAAGCAGACCCTGAACGAAAACCACCAGTATCCCGACGGCCTGGTGCTGTTCCTCGGTACGCTGTTTGCCCCCAAGCAGGACCGTGATCAGCCGGGCAGCGGTTTCACCCACAAGCGGGGCGATGTGGTGACCATCAGCAGCGCGCAACTGGGTTCCCTGTCCAATCGGGTGACCACCAGCGATCTGGCACCGCAGTGGGAGTTCGGCCTGCGCTCATTGATTGACAGCCTCGGCCGTCGTGGACTGCTGGAAGTCGCAACCACCGCGCGGCAGCTGTGATCCACGTGCTGCGCAGGGAGGGCGCAGCACGAAGCCTGCAGCCATGCAGGCTTGCATTATTCAAAGAATAAAGAAGAGGCGCGTATGAAAACTCGTTGAATGAGTATTCAACGTGAAGGGTTGCGTTCATATCAAATGTCTGTGATGGAAATAATAAAAATGAAAATCCGCGCATCCGTACAACAATTCAACAATGCAAACGTGTTTTTCGTCGTGCCGCTGCTGAGTGCAGCCATCAGCGCGCAGGCAGCGGCTGAGTCCGGATTTATAGAAGATTCATCTGCTGGGTTGAACCTGCGTAATTATTATATCAATCGTAATTATGTCAGTGACTCGGCTGGCCAAAGTAAGGCAGAGGCGTGGAGCCAAGCGTTCATATTGAACTATAAATCCGGCTTCACCCAAGGCCTGGTAGGTTTTGGTGTGGACGCCATGGGGCTCTACGCTGTGAAACTTGACGGTGGCCGTGGCACGCCTGGCACACAGTTGCTACCCATTCATGACGATGGTCGCGCGGCCGATGATTATGGGCGCCTGGCGATTGCTGGAAAAGCGCGAATCTCGGCTACAGAGTTGAAGGTTGGCGAATGGATGCCGACACTGCCTATCTTGCGTTCAGATGACGGACGATCATTGCCGCAGACGTTCAAAGGTGCGCAGGTCACTTCTCGAGAAATCGAAAACCTTACGCTGTATGGCGGCCAGTTCCGTGCCAACAGCCCACGAAATGATGCGAGCATGGAGGATATGTTCCTTGCGCAGAAGCCAGGCGTCAGTTCCGATCGCTTCAACTTTGTCGGCGGAGAGTATACGTTCAATGACAAACGGACGATGCTGGGCGGGTGGGGGGCCGAGTTGAAGGATATCTACCGCCAGCAGATGATACAGGTCACACACAGCCAGCCCATCGGTAAATGGACGCTGGGTGCCAACCTTCAATGGTACACGGGCAAGGAAGACGGGCAGGCGCTGACTGGGAATCTCGACAACCGGACCTGGTCCGGGTTGTTCTCAGCGACGTACCGCGCGAATACCTTCTACATCGGCTTGCAGAAGGTTTCCGGTGCAGATGGCTGGATGAAAATCAACGGTACGTCGGGTGGCTCATTGGCCAACGACAGCTTCAGCTCCAGCTACGAAAATGCCAACGAGCGCTCCTGGCAGGTGCGCCACGATTACAATTTCGTGGCTGTGGGTATTCCGGGGCTGGTGCTTATGAACCGCTATATCAAAGGTAGCGGTATTCGTGTGGGCGGGGAGTCGGGCGTCAAGGAGTGGGGCCGGGAGACCGAACTGGCCTATGTGTTCCAGGCTGGCGCGCTCAAGGATTTGAATATCAAATGGCGTAACTCGACGTTGCGTCGGGGGTGGGGCACCAATACAAGCTTTAATGAAAATCGTTTGATCATCAACTACCCGCTTTCGCTGTTTTGATTCATAGGGATGGGCGGCGGCCTGGGCTAGGGAAACTCCAAGCAAGTGTCCCAAACGCACCATGGGCAGTACCTCGGCGCGGCAGGCCCCTTTTTCAGCCGCTAATTGTCTCAGAACCAGGGCTTTGTCCTGGTTCTTGGGCGCGCTACAGGCGCACCTCTCCCGCAGCGCTCAATAACTGTAGGCCCACCATTCACAGGTTCGACAGCGCAAACAAAGTGGTCAGTTGTGCTGTGTTCTTGGCCAAGCCACGAACGCGAGTCTTCACATGACCGAACTGGCGCTTGATCACCCGGAGCGGGTGCTCCACTTTCGCATGTACAGTTGGTAAGGCTTGTGCTGACCTAGTGCTGATGGCTGATGGCTGATGGCTGATGGCTGATGGCTGATGGCTGATAGCCCTGGTGCTGTTCGCGGGTGGCCAGCAGTACCGGGTGGAGGAGCAGAACTTCAAGGACAACCATCTGGCTGGGCTAAACGGAGAACTAGAGAGCTTTCAGTTGGAGGTTCGCTCAGGAGCTCGCTCATTCATGGCGATCCGGAGGTCGTGAAGCTCTTCTACCAGGAGAGTCACAAGTACGGATGCTATGTGTTCAATTGGGGAGCGAGCAAAGGCATGGACCATTTCCAGGATGTGTGCGTTGTGCTGAGCGACAGAAACTGGAACTTCTATCTTGGGGGCAGCGTCGAGGCTCTCCCTGCTCAGACGCGCAATAAACTCTATGTGGCCTGCTCCCGTGCGCGAGGCAATCTCTATTTGGTTCACGACAAGCACTTCAGGGCTTTTAAGGCCACAAGACCTGAGGTGCGCATGTGCCTTGTGAACAGCGGAGGTCTTAGTGGGCGACGGTCATGTCCACTTTTGGTTGTGGTGTGGATTCAACCGGTCGATGCACACAATATCTGATTGGCTCATAAGTGGCTTCTTGTGTTTATGGTGCGGATCATGATTGCCTGCTGCTATTGCTGATTGCGCTGTTGGCTAGGATTGTTGTCAGTCTGTCTCCGAGTTGGCGCCATGCTTCGGTTTTCTCCTTGGCATAGTCGTGATGTAAATAGTGCCGGCG
Organism: Pseudomonas sp. GLN_2; assembly: GCF_043106005.1. NCBI lineage: Bacteria > Pseudomonadati > Pseudomonadota > Gammaproteobacteria > Pseudomonadales > Pseudomonadaceae > Pseudomonas > Pseudomonas sp. GLN_2. The sequence continues at coordinate 40,135 of NZ_JBICMC010000103.1, forward strand.
TACCTTGGACCCGCCCAGCAAGTGGTTTTGGCAGCGGTCGATGATCTCCAGGGTGACACCCAGCTCCTGCATCATTGTCGCACCAGTGCGCCGCAGGTCATGCGGTGTCCATTCACCCTTGGTACCTTTGCTCAACAGTAGCGAGTCGTCATGATGGCGCCCGGTAAGAGGTTTGCTACGGTTTTTGAATCGGCACTGCCGGTCTCCGATTAGCTTGCTGACCGTCTTGGTGTCGATGTGGCTTTTCTCGTCCTTGCCGGGGAAGCAGAACGGGGTATGCCCGGTTTCTTCCTTCAAGCACTTGAATTGGTTCCGGGCGAAAGAAGACAGAAACACGTGGTGATCTTGGCGCTTGCCCTTGTGTCCCTTGGTGGCCTCGGCTGGAATGAGCCAGGTGCCTTTCTCCAGATCCACATGGCGCCATTCGGACTTGAGCAGCTCACCGATGCGACAAAGGGTACTCAGGCAGATCCAGACGGCACATTGTACGCGGCGATTGACCGGGCGGATGCCGGAGTATTTCTGTCCGGCGGGGAGGGCGTCGTAGTTGTGCTCGAGGCGGCTGAATATGTCGTGTAGTTCGCGGATTTCGTCAGGGGAGAGGAGGCGGTCGCGCTGTTCCTGGTAGTCGTGGTCGAGGAGTTTGTTGACGTCCACCAGGTCGGCCGGGTTGCCGTCGGCCATCAGGCCGCGCCAGGGTTTGCGCTTCTCGGCCCAGCGCAGCATCTGGCCGATGTCGTTGTTGCGGATCACAACGGTGCGGTTCAGGCCGCGGGCCTTGATCGAGCGCAGGGCCGCGAGCAGGTCTTTCTCGGTGAGATTGCGCAGCGGCTTCTTGTCAATGAGGGGCAGCACGTCTTGGTGAAGCTGCGGCGCAGTTCGGCGTTGCCGTCCTGGCGGGATACGCCGTCATGCATCCACTCTTCGAAGAGCTCGGCGACCGTCTTGTTCTCCGCGGCCTGGCGCTCTGCTTCGGCAATGGTGGCGGCAATGGCGGCCTGGGCTTCAATCTTGGCGGCCTTGCGGGCGGTGGAGGGATCGAAGCCCTTGGTGACGGTCGCTCTCACTTCGTCGCGCTCGGCGCGGATCTGCGCCAGCGATTTCTTGGGCCAACTGCCCAAGCGGTGATCGCGCTTGGTTCCATCCAGCTTGAACTCGTAGCGAAACAGGACGGTGACACCGCGTACATCCGCACGCACTTTGGCGACCAGGCCGCCGTCTTCGCGTAACGTCTTGCCGTCATCGGCTGAGGTGAGCGCCTCAAATTGCTTCGCCGTCAGTTTTGCCACTTTCTACCCCTTGCCTGATTCGGTCGTCCTTGAATTGTGCCCCACTTTTGCCCCACCAAATCGCTTGGCTGTCGGTGGATGTTGGTGGATCGCGAAGGAAACCTTTATAGCCTGTATGCCCCGTATTTTCTAGGCTCTAACGTTCCGTCGGCGTCCATGGACATGCATGGAAATCCATCAAATAAGCGCATGGGGTGCAAGGGGTCGAGTGTTCGAATCACTCCGCCCCTACCATATATTTCAATGACTTAGGCCATTTCCGAAAGGAGTGGCCTTTTTCATGTGCGTGATTTTTGCGTGACTTCTCAGGGTAACACCACCGCGAATTCGCATGCCGTCAACCTCGTCAGGATCGGCGTGGGTGTAGAGCGGAATGCTGTAGTCGGTGACCGCCGAGGCAAGCGCTCCACCGAATTTGAGGTTGTGCTGCTTAACCTCGTTAGAGATCGTGGCGTACGCCTGAGGTGAGCGTGATTCCATCCATGCCACCAGCGCGGCCCGGTGCTGGGCCGACATGTGCTAAACCGCACATCGGTCCAAGGCCAACTACAGGCTGGCCCATCGGCGCCGCATCCACCATGGCACTGATGCAGAGTGATACGTCCCCTCAGTTGCCAGCGGCCCACTGGCGCCGCTTGTCCATGATGAAGTCGACGAAGGCCCGCAGGCGCAACGGCATGTGCCTGCCTTGGGGATACAGCAGGGTAAACGGCCGCGAGCGGCCCGCGAAGGGCCGCAGCACCTCGACCAGCGAGCCCTCGGCCAGCTCGTGCTCGACGATAAAGCGGTAGGTCTGGAACAGTCCCGCGCCGTGCTTGGCCAAGGTCACGCCACCGAGCACGTCGTCCGAGCAGACGTAGCCGCCCTCGGTGAGGACTTCCCGTTCGCGGCCCTCCTCTTCGAACAGCCAGGCGATGCGCCGACCGCTGCTGGGCAGTTCGAACTGGATGCAGTCATGCTGCGCCAGTTCTTCAAGGCTCTGCGGTTCTCCCGCGTGTTCCAAGTAATCTGGAGTGGCCACCACCACCAGCCGGGCGTCTTCCAGCGGCCGGGCGATCAGGGTCGAATCCGGCTGTGCACGCACGCGGATGGCCAGGTCGTAGCCCTCGCCGACAAAGTCGATATTGCGGTTGCCCAGGTGGATGTCGACCTGCACCTTCGGGTAGCGCCGGCGAAAATCGGGCAGCAGCGGCAGGATGCGGTGGTGCCCGTAGGTCGTGGGCAGGCTGATGCGCAGTGTGCCCGAAGGCTCCTGCTGCTGCCCGGTCACCACCCGTTCGGCCTCCACCAGCTGGGTCAGCGCCTGACGACACTGTTCGTAGTAGCCTCGCCCGCCCTCGGTCAGACGGATGCTGCGGGTGGTACGGACGAACAGTCTGGAGCCCAAGCGCTCTTCCAGGCGGCTGATCGAGCGACTGACCGCTGCCGGCGTCACGCCCGCCGCGAGACCGGCTGCGGTGAAGCTGCCCAGCTCCGCCGCCAGGCAGAACAGCTCGATACTGCCGAGTAGGACGTCGTCGAAATGCCGCTGCATTGATTACACCATGTATCAACTGAAGTTCTCGATGCCATATTTATCCTTATCTGAAGCAAAAATATAGTCCTCCCAACGGCGCTCCTCGGCGCCACCTGATTGGGAGAAACGACATGAGCAACAGCAAAACGGTAGTGATCACCGGCGCCTCCAGCGGCATCGGCTTCGGCCTGGCCAAGGCTTTCCTCGCCAGTGGCTTCAATGTGGTCGGCAATGCCCGCTCCGCCGGAGGCCTCGCCGAGGCCAAGGCACAACTGGACAGCCCCGCCTTCATCGGCGTGGCCGGTGACATCGCCAAGCCTGAGACCGCCCGCCGCCTGATTCAGGCCAGCATCGACGCCTTCGGCCAGGTCGACGTGTTGGTCAACAACGCTGGCTTCTTCCTGCCCAAACCCTTCATCGAATACAGCCCGGAAGACATCCAAGGCATGCTGGAGACCAACCTCAAGGGCGTGGTCTACGCCTCCCAGGCCGCCGCCGCGCACATGATCGAGCGGCGCCAGGGTCACATCATCAACATCACCGCTGCCGTGGCGCTGCAACCCAACATCGCCGTGCCCGCCGCCCTGCCGGTGCTGATCAAGGGGGGCCTCAACCAGGTCACCCGCGCCCTGGCGCTGGAGCTGTCGTCGCACAACATCCAGGTTAACGCGGTGGCTCCTGGCATCATCGAGACGCCGATGCACGATCCGGCCAGCTTCGACTTCCTCAACGGCCTGCAACCGGCCGGACACATCGGACGCGTCAGCGACATTGCCGACGCCGTGCTTTACCTGGCCAACGCCGGGTTCACCACGGGCGTGGTGTTGCCGGTCGACGGCGGTATGAGTGTCGGCAAATGGTAATAGGCTGAACGTAACTGGGAGGCATCCCGCCTCCTTGCCCTGATTTCCCCACCCCATAGGAGTAATACCATGCCCTTCGTCAGCGTCCGCATCACTCGCGACGGCGTCACCCGTGATCAGAAAGCCCAAGTCATCAAGGAAATCACCGAGACCTTGCAGCGAGTGCTGGGAAAGAAACCTGAGCTCACCCATATCGTGATCGAGGAGGTCGACACCGATAACTGGGGCTACGCCGGCATGACCACCACCGAGTACCGCAGCAAAAAAACTCAGGGATGAGTTCCGAACTGCCCCGGCGGCGCGAATCAGCGCCTCCAGGGCGGCCTTGGCTCGACACGCTTGCGAAGGAGAACCCACTTGAAGACCGCCATGAGCAATACATCCAGGCCCGTGACGAAGGCGGTATGGGTGATGCTGGTGTGTTGAAGTCCGACGGATTGGAAAATGTTACCCAAGCACAAGGCCACTGGCGTCGGTCGCTGGTTTAGATCGCTATCTGAAAGAACTTGGTCCAGAAAATATGCTGTTGGCGGGGGGAGATGCAGTTGTCTGCTAGGATTCAGCACGCTGGCCAGAGTATTGAATGTTGATCGCTTGTATCCATGTCGAATAACTACTTAGGGAAGAGATATGTCCATCCATGCAATCACCATCCCCTGTTTCGCCCAAATGTTACGGACCCTATCGGCACTGTTGTCCAAGGGAGAGTCCTGCGCGCTTGAAGGGGGCTACGATCCGATAATCTTGCTTGAGTCTCGGCTAGCGCCTGACATGCACAATCTTGCTCGGCAGGTTCAATACGCGTGCGTCCAAGCACAGGAGGCGGTTCAGCGGCTTACACATCAGCCGCTTGAGACGCTCTCGCCGCCAGAGGACATTGCATCGGCGAAGGCCCTGATTGAGCGAACGTTACGACTACTGGATACTGCTGATGCCGCAGCGATAGATGCAGCAGCAGACCTCAAGCTCGCAATCGAGCTACCCAATAACATCACGTTTGATATGACTGGCAGTGAGTACGCAGTCAATTGGGTTACGCCACAGTTCTACTTTCATCTAGTCACGGCCTATAACATTCTGCGTCACAACGGCGTTCCGCTCGGAAAGGCCGATTACGTGCAGCACATGTTCGCCTATCTGCGACAGTGAACCCTGCGCGAGGTGGGCGCTAAGCAACTGTGCCGCGCTCGCCACTCGGGGCGGTCGCAGTTTGTTGGTCCAGCGATGTGGACGCCATTCCCGCCCCTGGTTGCAATAAGGGGCGGCGATCAGTTGAAAGCGAGCTGATCAGGCAAATTGGTAACTCAGCCGAATGCGATGCGTACCCTCCCGGATCTGGAGATCTTAACTTCCTCAGGATAACGCTGGCACATAGACAATTTGGTCACGTCCACCATGTTTGGCCGCATAGAGACCGCCGTCAGCGCGCTTTATTGCATCATCAATCTGCTCACCCTGGGTGAGCAGGGCGCACCCAATGCTCATGGTCATCTTCGTAGGGCCGCCGGGCAACTGAAACGGCGCGCTGCCGATTGACTGACGCAAGCGCTCCGCAATCTGCGTTAATTCTTGGCTATCTTTAACCCGTAGCAGGGCCACGAACTCCTCTCCTCCCTGGCGTACCAGCAGGTCATCTGGCCGAAGCGTAGCCCGCAGTCGGCGGGCGCACTCGCAGAGCACTTTATCGCCGGCATCGTGGCCATGCTCGTCATTGACGGATTTGAAACGGTCGAGGTCTGCGTATACGGCACCTAGCTGTAAACCTCGCTCCTCAGCCAAACGAAGCTCTCGGCTCTGAAATGCTGCCAATGCCCCGCGGTTCCATAGTTGTGTCAAAGGATCAAGCAAAGCCCTGCGCTGCCCGCGATCCATTTCAACACGCAGAGCGCGATTGACCTGCGCTAGGCTCTGCAGTTGCAAATAACCCTCGGTGAGCGTGGCTAAGTCCCGAAAATGAGCCTGTTGCGCCTCGCTGAGCTTCCGCGGCCGAGGATCGAACATGCACAGGGTGCCAATGGCTTTGCCATTTGAGGCACGTAACGGGTGGCCCGCATAGAACCGGATATAGGGTGGGTTCAGCACGAGGGGATTGTCCTCGAAGCGTGAATCGCACCTGGCGTCGGAAACCATCAAGGTATCTTCACCGAGAATCGCGTAGCCGCAAAAGGACACATTGCGCTTCGTCTCGCTTACCTCGATGCCGATTCGAGCCTTGAACCACTGCCGATCCTGATCGATTAGGCTGACCAGAACGGTCTCCACCTGGGCTAGTTCTTGGGTGAGTCGTACCAAGGTATCGAGATAATGCTCGGCCGGCGTATCGACCAAGTCCATATCATCAAGTGTGCGCTGACGAAGTGCTTCATCAGCGGGTAGGGGACAAGCTGGCATGTCTGTTACTCCACTCATTGGTTCGTTTTTTCCACAAACGCGGATAGAAAACTCTCAAGCATCTTGACCAATGCCGCACACGCTCGGCGACTTCAGGCCAGGCCAGCCGGAATAGAGAGCATAGCAAACCGGTTGGCTCTATCCCGGATCCTCCAGTGGGCATTACCTGTGGTGTTGATCGGCGCGGCTCGGTCGGTCGCCCAAGACCTCGACAAACTTCTCAGACTTACCGGCGGCTTGAACAAACGGTTGAGGTTGTCGCCCCTGGCTGCCTTATTGGAAAACCGGTATTGACCTCGAGTTAAGTCAAGGTTTTAGAGTGGCGTCCGGACGCTCTCGCTGCTTTCGGAAACGAACTCACAAAGGACCCGGAATGGACACTCCGACTTCACTGCTGATTTTCCAGATCACCTGCTGCATTGGCTTGAGCCTGTGGCTGAGTATCAGCCTGATCAACAACCTGCAGGCCTTTACCAGCTCAGCCGGGGCGATCGGGGAGACCATGTCGATGGCGCCGCTGGCCCAACCTCCCGGAATCAGCCTCCCTCTGCTGGTGCGAGCGATGACCTCTCACGCCATCCATCGCCTGGCCTTGTCGATCATCGTGCTGGCACAGGCAGCCGCCGTTCTCGCGGCTTGGGTTGGCTGCTATGAACTGCTGCTTGGCGCCGGCCTGGAGGTGGCGCGGCCCTGGTTGAACCTGGCCTTGAGCGCAACGCTCGGGTTCCTGTTCGCGATGCTGCTGGGCGGGATATGGTTCGGCTACTGGATCCGCCAGGAAGGGTTGCAACTGACCCATCTGCTGTTGATGGTCTGGATCCTGCTGCACTTCGTCGTACTGAATGTCCGCTGGAGTTGAGCGGCCTAGGGAAGCTTGGAGCATTTCAGTCAAAAGGAGCAACAGATGAAGATGATGATCGTAGGCGCCGGCAGAGGGTTGGGCCGGGCTTTGCTCGAAGGGCTCGGCAAGCCAGGGGATACGCTGATCGGCGTATCACGCAAACAGCCGTCAGACCTGGCCCTTGCCCCGGGCATCGACCTGCAGTGGGTCGATGCCGACCTTGCCAAGCCAACGGCGGCTGTAGCACAGATCGCGGATCGGGCACCTGCCGATCTGGATGTCCTGATCTACAACGTTGGCATCTGGGAAGAACACGCCTTCAGCGAGCACTATGCATTCCTTGACGACAGCGACGAATCGATCACCAGGCTGGTCGAGGTGAACATCACGGCCACGCTGCTTCTGCTCAAGCGCCTGGTGCCCAAGTTGCTTGGTGCGTCCCGGCCGCAGTTGATCCTCACCGGTTCGACCTCAGCTCTTCGCCAGAGTGGGCGCCCGGAGGTAGCGTTCGGCGCCTCAAAGTTCGCCCTCAACGGCATGGCTGATGCGCTGCGCGAGGGTTTCAGGGATGACAACCTGGCGGTGACCGTGCTCCAACTGGGTTATCTCAATACCGACGACTCCCTGAACACGCCATTGGCGCAAGCCGCAGCACGTGGCGAGCGGCGCCAGGTACCGGTGCATGATGTGGTCACTATGGTCGACGCGCTGTTGCGCTTGTCCGGGGCTTCGTTCGTACGGGAGCTGATCTTGCCGGCTATCGGTGATGAGCGCTTCTGACGCCAAAGCACCGGAGCCTTTGCGTGAGGGTTCGGCTTTGATGTCGCAATCGATGGAGCTGAATCTTGGATCACGTCTAGCAAGAATGGGGCAGGGGTTAGGTCGCTGAGTCGCCTTCAAAACCCGGAGTCGCATAGGTCTTGAAGGCACCCAGTCAATGATGAGTCATTCAGCGCATCATGCCCAGTTCAGCATCATCCATCAGCGCCTTGGCCACGCGCACAGGTAGTGCGAAGCCCAGATCAACTGAGGTTTATCTTCCATCAATCCATCCAGGGTCATGTCCCGTGCATAGCCCATCAGCTCGGACGCCTGTTCACGGGCGCTTTGGCAAGGGATGCCGGCTTCGATGCGGAACAGCGGATGGGTCTGGTTTTTACCTTGGTAGAAGGTGGTTTTGCCGACGGTGAATTTGGTTTCTTCTGTGGACATTGTTCAGTTTCCCCAAGAGTGCTTCAGCCTGTACGGGCCTATTCGCGGGTGAACCCGCTCCTACGGGAGCACGGCAGTCTTCAAGGCTGAGGGAGTGCCGGGGAGGGGGGGGCCGCGAAGAGGCCGGCCCAGGCAGTGCATCAGCGAGACGTCAGTGCGTAGTGCGAGGCTCCGTGGGCATCTGCACTTGGGCTATTGCGGACTCGAGCAAAGCTCTCAAGGTCTCCAGTTCATGCATCGAGGTCATCATCAGAATCGACGCGGGTGACTTGGGCTGCAGCAGCATTGCCTGATGCACGACAGTTGCAGCGCAAAGCGCGTAATCCGTGGCCTGAATCAGGGTGTCTTCAAGGCAGAGGGTTCTGTGGGGTGGATCTGGAACGATCTTGAGCATGGCGTAACTCCAACGTCGGAAAGTGGAGCTACCTCAACCTTGCTGTCAAACAAGATGGTGGCAGCTGTACGCGGGTTGACAGACCGAGACGTTGGCACTCGGCGCACCACAGGGTGCCCACACGTACAGCCGCCATGAAAGCGAGCACATGAGGACAACGTCAGCGGTCTGTCAAAACCGGTCGCTGAATTGGCAGCGACAGGCCGAGACTAGGGCTGACTATTTCCATGTGCAACGAAAATCAGGCGCGAGGAGTATCTTTGGGAAATGGCCTACAAGGAAGGGGTTATTTCTGATTTTTCGACCCGCTCCCGTTCCCCAAAACGTCGACAGGAAACATGCGGGCAAAAGAAAGCCCGCCGAGGCGGGCTAAGTACTATCACGTAGGGATAGCTTCATCCTGCCCAAGCCACTGTGAAAATTGGGTGAAAGAAAGGTCCCCATAACGTGATCATCCAGAGGGCCCCGCGCCCTTTAAAGCTCGGCTTTCTGCCGCTGGTGGCGCTGAAAGCGGGTAACCGCGATCTGGACGGCAGCTGCAACGAGGCACAGTAGGCCGACTTTCCAGCTGCCCTCCAGGCCGTAATGCTCGGCGATCTTCCCTGTGATGATGACGCTAACGAAGATGGCGAAAGGCAGGATCAGTTTGTTCATCGGGTCTTCCAGCAGTCTGCAGATGGCTCGGGTGAACATGCAGTTCACCCAGCGGAAAGGCCGCGATCTTAGCAAATCCGGTTACGGCGTTGTGGTCACTTCCAGAGCGGTTGCAAGGTGTGCTGTCTGTCTCGCGATAATGGCAAAGGGGCAGCATGGACTTGCGCGACCCAGCCCTCGAAACTGATCCATTCGCATCTGGACCAGGGCCGGTCATGAATAACCTGCAACGCACACTCTCTCTCATGCTGCTGCTGGCAGCCGCTTCGTTGACCGCCTGTGTCCCCTGGAAACGCGAACGCGCCGCCTACGCGGACCTTTGCGAATCCGAGTTCCAATTCAAAGTGCCAGGCCCGCAGGGGGAGACCACCCTCTACCTGGAAACCTACCTCTACGACCACGCCGCCCTGTGGGGCGAAAAGCGCTATGAGCAAAGCCTGTACGTGCAGTACCCGGGCGAGAAGTACTCGCGGCAGGAATTCTTTGTGCAAATGATCGCCTACAACAAAGACCGCCAACGCCCGTCGACCGATGCCAAGCGTGGCGAGCCGCCGATACCGGTGCTGTACGACAGCCGTCAGGCTTACATCACCTTTGAAGACGGCTCGCGCCTGAATGCGCGGCCCGAGGTGTACTTGGGCATCAACGAGACCTACGACTTTCCGTTGGTGAATGAGAAGACCGCCCGGCCATCGCCATATGACATCAACAGCGATGAAGTGCACCGGATGATTCCCAGGATGACCAACAACAAGCGCTATGGCTCGGCTTACGTGATCTTTCAGACGGACAAGTTCGAGGCAGATTCCAAGTGGACGATTCATCTGGGGGCACTGGATGTGCAGGGCCGCAAGGTGCAGATTCCGCCGCTGAAGCTCTGCTATCACCCCGTTAAGAAATGGATCGGGATCGAGCCGCTCATGCGGCCTTGAGTGGAAGGTGTCCGCCATGGGAGGTTTGGCGGCGCTCTATCTCACCGGCAATACAAACCCACCGGCGAACACCTCTCAGCCCCCCCATTGCGAATTTCCTGGTTTCAGCTAACTTATACAAAAACCTGTACAAGAATGAGGGGTTGTACATGTATTGCGAGTGGCCCTTCACCCTGTACTTTGACGGCGCCTGCCCGTTGTGCGCTCGGGAAATAGCCTTCCTGCGCAGGCAATCGACCGGGGGAAAGCTCATCCTGGTTGACATCAGTGCTGATGATTTCGATGCAGGGGCGTTGGGCTTCACGGTTGAGCAACTGAGGTCATGCCTGCATGGAAGGTTCGCGAGCGGGCACTGGGTTACAGGCTTGGACGCCACCTTGTGGAGTTGGCGTGCTGCCGATGTGGGCCTGTGGGTCGCGCCACTGGCTTGGCGCCCGCTACGTCCCCTGTTTTCGGTGCTTTACAGGCTGTTCTGTCGATTGAGGCCACACTTGGCCTGGCTACCACATCCCGCTGGCGGGCACCGTTGTAACGGTGAGGAGTCCAAATGTCACATTCGTTAGCCGAGCACTACCATGAAATCCTGGTCGGTATTGGTGAAAACCCGCAGCGCGAAGGGCTTCTGGACACACCCCAGCGTGCGGCAAAAGCGATGCAGTACTTGTGCAACGGGTATGCCCAGGATCTTCACGAGGTCGTAAACGGTGCTCTGTTCGAGAGTGAAAACGATGAAATGATTGTGGTGCGTGACATTGAGCTCTACTCATTGTGCGAACACCACATGCTGCCGTTTATTGGCAAGGCGCATGTCGCGTACCTGCCAACAGGACGCGTGTTAGGCCTTTCCAAGGTTGCACGCGTGGTGGACATGTTCGCCCGTCGTTTACAGATACAGGAAAACCTGACGCGGCAAATTGCGTATGCCGTGCAGGAAGTCACGGATGCCGCAGGGGTAGCGGTCGTGATCGAAGCCAAGCATATGTGCATGATGATGCGCGGTGTAGAGAAGCAGAACTCGGTGATGATTTCATCCGTGATGTTAGGTGCATTTCGCGACGCCCCCTCGACGCGACACGAATTCCTGAACCTCATTGGACGACACAATTGACATCCGATCCTGAACCGTTGCGAAGGGGCGCCCAGATGAGTTCCGTTGCTACTGCTTTATCTCCAAGCCGCTTCACTGTCCTGGGTTACGGCGGCCTGCTGCCGTTTATTGGTTTGACGCTGCTCATCCTTTTGGGGGCTGAATATCGAGCGTTTTTCTCGATGAAGCTGGTCGGCTATGGCGCGGTGATATTGAGCTTCGTCGGTGCCCTGCACTGGGGGTTTGCCATGACGTTGCAGGGTTTGCCCGCAAAGCAGCGTCAAGAGCGACTGGTGTGGAGCGTTATACCGGCCCTGATCGGTTGGGTTGGCACGTTGCTGCCTGCGCCACTGGGGTGTCTGGTGTTGACCTTTGGTTTTGTCGGCCATCTTTGGCAGGATCGCAAACTGGCGCAAGCGATGCCTGGGTGGTATCTGCCGATGCGCGTGCATCTAACGGCTGTCGCGAGCCTCTGTTTGCTGGTCAGTGCACTTGCGGTGTCCATTCATTTTTGAAACCCCAAGCAACCATTGATGAGTCACTTCTGCGGCCCACCCCAAATATCTCGCCCGATGCACACAACCCCGTCAAACAGCAAACGCGCCGTCCTCACCAACCCGCACCCCTTGATCACGCCATGTTCCAGGCTGATTTCCACCGTAAATTCCCCACTCGGATGCTCCACCGCCAAACGCTGACGATCACCGTCGGACGTGCTGGCAAGGCCCTGTGCAACCGACCCTTCAATCAAACAGGCCGTAGCAACACTCACCGCACCAAACACCCCGATGGACGCATGGCAGCGGTGCGGGATGAACGAGCGCGTATTGACCGTGCCGCCGTTGCGCGGTGCTGACAGCAGGCACATTTTTGGCACATTGCGCTGGCTGACATCACCCAGGTTCATGCGTGGGCCCAGTTGCAGGCGGATGGCTTCCAGGCGTGTTTTCAGGGCGCTGTCGGCCTCCAGCGTTTCGCACGGCTCGTAACCGGTCACGCCAAGGTCTTCTGCACGCAGCAGCACCACGGGCATGCCGTTGTCGATGCAGGTGACTTCCACACCCTCGACACAGTCGCGGCTGTTGCCGGTGGGCAACAGGGCTCCGCAGCTGGCGCCGGCCACGTCGGCAAACGTGACCACCAGCGCCGCCCCACGGCCCGGCACCCCATCAATACGGGTATCGCCGGCATACTCCACCTGGCCATCGGCGGTCGGCACCTGGGCGACGGCGATCTGCCCGGTGTTTTCCATGAAGATGCGCACCGGTGTGCTCGCGCCGCTGGCGGCCACCAGGCCGCGCTCGAGGGCGAACGGCCCTACGCCGGCCAGAATGTTGCCGCAGTTTTGCCCATAGTCCACCCGCGCCTCGTCCACCACCACCTGAGCGAACAGGTAGTCCACGTCGGCGTCATCGCGCTGCGAAGCGCGGATGATGGCGACTTTGCTGGTGAGCGAGTCGGCGCCGCCGATGCCGTCAATCTGCCGGGCATCGGGCGAGCCCATCACCGCCAGCAGCACCCGGTCACGTAGCGGGCCAGGGGCGGGCAGGTCGTCATGCAGAAAATAGGCGCCCTTGGAGGTGCCGCCGCGCATCAGCAGGCAGGGTATGCGGGTCTGGCCCATGTTCAGCCTTCCAGGTCGGTGAGGTGGTCGACATAACGCAGGCCCTTCGCCGCCAGGCGCGGGCGCATCTCGTAGATGTCCAGGCCAAGCTCGCCGGCGGCCAGGCGCAGGCGTTTGCGTTCTTCCAGGTCGGCGCGCTGGGTGGCGGCTTCGAGTACTGCCTGGGCTTCGCCATGGCGCACCACCACTACGCCGTCGTCATCGGCCACCACGATGTCACCGGCATTGACGAGCTGCCCGGCACACAGCAGCGGCAGGTTCACCGAGCCCAGCACCTCTTTCACCGTACCTTGGGCGTTGATCGCGCGGGACCACACGGCAAAGCCCATGTCGCGCAGTGTCTGGCTGTCGCGCACGCCCGCATCGATCACCAGGCCGCGCACGCCGCGGGCCTGGAGCGAGGTCGCCAGCAGGTCGCCGAAATAGCCATCGCTGCACGGCGAACTGGGCGCCACCACCAGTACGTCGCCTGGGCGGCACTGCTCCACGGCAACATGGAACATCCAGTTGTCGCCAGGGGCCACCAGCACGGTTACCGCGCTGCCGGCCACCGCCACACCTTGCTGGATAGGGCGCACGGCAGTATTGAGCAGCCCCTTGCGACCTTGGGCCTCATGCACCGTGGCGACACCCAGCCGGCCCAGGGCATCGATGATGTGTGGCTCAACGCGTGGGATGTTACGCACGACGATGCCGGTCTTGCCGATCAGCCCGCTCATGCCAGGTTCTCCGTCACGCGTGGGAACACGCTCTGCAGGCCTTCGGCGTAGACGATGTTGCGTGCACTGGTGATGCCCACGTTACGCTTGGCTTGCACGCCGCGCTGCAGGGCCACGCGGGTGTAGTACTCCCAGAGGTGTTCCTGGCCGGCCATGCACTGGATGGCGGCATACTTTTTGTCCCACACCGGGGTAATGTCCAGGAACGTGTCCGGGCGCCATTCGCACTGCTCGGGCTGGTGCGGCTCAAAGGCGTACACCGGCGGTGCGCCAACGATCTTCTCGCCCGGCTTGTAGCCTTCAGCCTGCGCGATGATGCGGGCTTCCTGGGCCAGGTGCATGGCCAGCGGGTGGTCGTAGTTGTAAGGGTCTTTGAGGGAGTGGCTGAGTACGAACTCCGGTTGTACCCGGCGATACACATCGGCCAGGCGGAACAGGGTGTCCTTGTCGGCGCGCATCGGATAGTCGCCGATGTCGAAGAACTCCACGCTGGCACCGAGGATTTCGGCCGCGGCCATGGCCTCTTCACGGCGTGCGTCCTTGACCTTGGCTTCGGTCATTTCACCCTTGCGCCACAGCTTGGCAGACTCACCACGCTCACCGAAAGACAGGCAGACCACGTGCATGGCATAGCCTTGCTTAGCGTGCAGCGCAATGGCGCCACCGGCACGCCAGACAAAGTCGGCCGAATGTGCGCTGACCACCAGGGCGGATTTTTGTGGGGTATTCATGGTTCGTTGGCTCCTGCAGTGGGGGTGGGCGCAGGATGTCATTGGCCTGTGCAGGGCACTAATGCGTTCATTTGCAGCGGCTATGCGTTTTATTTATTGCCGGGCAAGCGGGGTAGAGGCATAGTCGCCGCAGTCACGAGCTGAGCGCCGGGAGCCCTTATGATCGATGTCGAACTGCCCAACCTGATGCAAGTCCGCGCGTTCATCCGGGTAGCCGAGCTGGGCAGCGTTTCGCGGGCGACGGAGGTGTTGTTCCGTGCTCAGTCCGTGGTCACCCGCGCCATCGCCGAGCTGGAGGCGCGCTTTGCCGTGCCCCTGTTCGAGCGCCATGCCAATGGCATGCGCCTGACCGACTATGGCGAGTGCCTGCTGCCGCGCGCACAGCGCGTGCTGGCGGAACTGGACGGCGTGCCGAGTTTGCTGGGCACCGCGCAGGGCGAGCCCCTCTACCTGTTTCAGGCGCGGCGCCTGCAGGTGTTCGTGAAGCTCTGTGAAACACGGCACATGCAAACCGTGGCGCGGCACTTCGGCCTTAGCCAGCCGGCGGTCAGTGCGGCCTTGAAAGTGCTCGAAGGCGGGTGCGGACAGCACTTGTTCGTGCGCACGTCGCGCGGCCTGCAGCCCACTGTGGCCAGCCGGGACATTCTGTTCCCCATCCGCCGGGCGCTGAACGAGTTGCGCCTGCTGGACAGTGACCTGAGCGCGATGCAAGGCACCCTGCGCGGGGTGGTGCATGTCGGCGCGTTGCCATTGGGCCGCTCGCGCATTCTACCGGACGCCATTTTACGCTTCACGGCCCAGCACCCACAGGTTCGGGTGGTGACCAACGAAAGCCCGTTCGACCTGCTGGCAACCGAGCTGCGGGTAGGGGATGTGGATTTCGTCTTGGGCGCCTTGCGGCCTCACGATTATGCCAGCGACCTGGTGGGCGAGCCGCTCATCAACGAGGAAATGGTGGTGCTGGCCCGTCGAGGGCACCCGCTGTTGCACACACACCTGACGCTCAAGGACGTGCACCAGGCGCGCTGGGTGTTGCCGCGGGCCGGTTCGCCGGCCCGCCAGCTGCTCGACAACTGTTTCGCCGCCGCGGGCCTGACAGCGCCGTGGCCGGTGGTGGAAAGCGCTGATCTGGCGGTTATCCGTGGCCTGCTGGTGCGTTCGGACATGCTGGCGGCGGTGTCTGCGCACCAGTTGGCTTACGAGATTGCCAGCGGCGAACTGCAACGCCTGCCGCTGGCACTGCCCGGCACTGCCCGCGCCATCGGCCTCATGCAGCGCAGTGGCTGCCTGCAGTCACCGGCGGCAGTCGCGCTGATGGCCTGTATCCGCCAGGTTATCACCGAGCAGGCGTGAGCCCAGGAGGGTGACTTAAAGCAGGCTCAGCGGGTAGCTGACGATCAGCCTGTTCTCATCGAAACTGTTGGTGCTGCCCCAGTCCCGGCGCTGGCTGGAGTTGCGCCACTTGAGGTTCAGGGCCTTGAACGGCCCAGACTGGATCACATAGGCCAGCTCGCTTTCGCGGCCCCACTCGGTGCCGTCCTCGGTGCTGGCGTTGTGCACGTTGTCACCGTGGATATAGCGGTTCATCAGGGTCAGGCCGGGTATGCCAAGCACCACGAAGTTGAAGTCGTGGCGCACCTGCCAGGAGCGCTCGCGGGCGCTTTCATAGCTGGAGCCGAAGGCGTCGTTGGCCAGCGTGCCGCCGCTGGTGCCATTGACCCGGAACCATTCATCATCGCCCATGACCTTCTGCAAACCGACGTAGAACGTGTTGCCACCCAGCTTCGCCGAGAACAGGCCCGAAGCGGTGCGGTTGTCCAGTTCGCCTGCCTTGGCGCCACCGTCATCCTTGCCCCAGAAATAGCCCAGGTTGGCGCCCAGTACCCAGTTGCCCAGCGGCTGTTGATGCTGCACCTGGAAGTAGCGCTGCTGGTAGATGTCTTCCAGCTGGGCATACCAGGCGCTGACCAGGGTGCGCTCCTGGTTGAAGCGGTATTCACCGCCGGCGAAGTTGAAGCGGTCCGAGGTGAAGGCTGTGCGCGTGAACAGGCTCATGTCCTGCATGCTGGCGTCGTTGCGCGGGCTGTTCTGGCGGAACTGGCCGCCATACAGGCTCAGGCCGGCCAGCTCGTTGGAGGTGACCTGCGCGCCCTGCAAGGTTTGTGGCAGCGAGCGGCCGTCATCGGCGCGCAGGATGGGCAGGGTAGGTGACCACTCGCCAACCTTGAGTTCCGTCTTGGACACCCGCATCTTGCCCGCCAGCGCCGTGCGGCCAAAGTCGTCCGCCGGGCGCCCGTCGTCATGAACAGGCAGCAACTGCGTGCCGGCGGTGCCCTTGCCGCCATCAAGTTTGATGCTGTAAAGGCCCAGCGCGTCAACGCCGAAACCGACCACGCCGGGGGTGTAGCCGGACTTGAAGTCGAGGATGAAACTTTGCGTCCATTCCTCGGCTTTGCCTTGGCTTGCCGTGCCCGTGTAGTCGCGGTTCATGTAGAAGTTACGCAACGTCAGGCTTGCCTTGGCATCGTCGACGAAGCCTTCGGCCAGGGCTTGCAGTGGCAGGCTGGCTGCCAGTGCGAATGCAGGGACAAGCAGGTACGGGGTGCGGCATTTCATTATTTTTATTCTCCAGGGATGGGCAAAGCGCTGCCTGCCAGCGGCGCATCGGCGCTGGGCAGGTTGAATCAGGGAGCGGTGGGGGTGGCGGCGCGGGACGCGCCGTCACAGGATCAAGCGGGTTGCATCGGTCAGTTTGGCGCTTTGCCGGCCACCGAGTAGCGAACCTGCTGGTTACGGGTCTTCATGAAGTCTTCGATGCTCTGCCCGCGCATGGCGGCGTAAATGTCCAGGTTGGACACACCCAGTACGGCGCCCAGCTTCTCCAGTACGAAGAAGATCACCCCGTAGTGGATCAGCCCACGCCAGTCGCAGCGGCGCAGCAGGTCGCTTTCCTCTTCGCTCAGGCCTGCCTCGCGGTACAGCGCTTCGGGTTCGCTCAGGAAGCGCTGGCGCCACTGCGGCTCGATCATGCGATGCAAGAACTTGTTCAGGCGGTAGCCCTTGGCACTGCGCTCCAGGGTGTAGGGATAGGTGCCCTCAAGCTGCTCAGCCCCCGCCAGCTGATGCTGCATGTGCTGGCGGTGGCGTTCGTTGACCGGTGCCGGCAGTGCCTGGTCGCGGTTTTCCAGCAGCAGGGTGGCAATGCCGGTCATCGACGGCAGGTAGTAGCTTTGGTGCTTGCGCTCAACGTTGGCAGACAACGCGCCACGCATGATCAGCCAGGTGATCACCTCGGCGCCTTCCATGCCGCCGAGCGTGGCGTACTCAGCCAGTGTCATCTCGGTAAGGCGCTGTGGGTCGTTCACCAGCAGTTCAAGGAACTGCGCGTCCCACTCCGGGTTGTTGAAGCCGCAACGCTCGCCATGCACCTGGTGTGACACCCCGCCGGTGGCGACGATCGCCACCTTGAGGTCTTCGGGGTAGCTCTCGATGGCGCGGCGCAATGCCTGGCCCAGTTTGTAGCAGCGCCGCGCCGTGGGGATCGGCAGCTGCAGTACGCCGACCTGCAGCGGCACGATCTGTACGGGCCAGCTTTCATCGCAGGGCAGCAGCGCCGACATGGGCGAGAAGAAGCCGTGGTCCAGCGGCTTGTCGCGGAAAAAGCTCATGTCGAACTCATCGGCCATCAGGCTCTGGCCGATGTGCCGCGACAGTGCTGCGTGGCCGCCCACTGGCGGCAGGTCCCGCGGGTTGCCCCCTTCATCGGCCACGCCATACTGCTCGTCTACGCCCAGGGTGAAGGCACTGTAATGGTCGAAGAAGAACGAGGTGACGTGGTCGTTGAAGATATAGAACAGTACGTCCGGCTGGCGCTGCTGCAGCCACGTGCGGATCGGCTTGAAGCTTTCGAAGATCGGCGCCCAGGCGGCTTCTTCCTGTTTGTCGTGGTCGACTGCGAAGCCGATGGTTGGGGTGTGGGAGACGGCCAGGCCACCAATGATACGAGCCATGCGAAAGTCCTCTGTTACAGGTTACGGCGCGGTTACTGCGGGGTTCGCGCGCAGCCGGGCGTGGCCGTTGGCCAGGATCGCCAGGGCGGCGGCGAATGCCGGCAGGCCGAGGAGGGTGAACAGCAGCGGCAGGCCCAGCCCCAGGCTGAGCACGGCACCACCGATGAGGGAGCCGAAAATGGCCCCGAAGCGCCCGATACCGAGCATCCAGCTTACACCTGTGGCGCGGAACTCGGTCGGGTAGTAGCCAGGGGCGAAGGCGTTCAGGCCGGTCTGCGCACCGCTCATGCAGAACCCGGCAGCCGCCACGCCCACCACCAGCAGGCTCGACTCCAGGTTCAGGGCGCCCAGTGAGACGATGCACAGGCCGCCGAGGGCGTAGGCGATGGCGATGACCCGGTTGGGGTTGCGTCGGTCCATGATCCAGCCGACCACGATTGCGCCCACTGCGCCGCCGATCTGGAACAGGCCCGTGATGGTGGCGGCGCGCTCGATGGACAGCCCGCCATCACGCAGCAGCGTCGGCAACCAGCCCATGGTCAGGTAGATCACCAGCAGGCCCATGAAATAGGTCAGCCACAGGGCCAGGGTGCCCAACCGGTAGCGCTCGCTGAACAGCTGCCGGGCCGGTGCCTTGTGCTGCGTGGTTGGCTCACTGACGATGAAGCGGGTGCCGGCAGCGAATCGGCCGCCGAGCTTGGCCAAGGCTGCCGCAATCTGGCTGGCCGGTGCCTGGCGTGCAGCAAGGAAGCGGGCGGACTCTGGCAGCAGCCACCACAGCAGGGGCAGCAAAGCCAATGGCAGCAGGCCGCCGGCCAGCAGTACCGACTTCCAGCCGTGATGAGGGATCAGCCAGGCGGACAGAAAACCGCCCAGGCCCGAGCCCATGTTGAAGCCGGTGAACATGATGGTGATCATCAGCGAGCGGTTGCGTGTGGGCAGGTATTCGGCAAGCAGGGTGGTGCAGTTGGGCATGGCCGCACCCAGGGCAATGCCGGTCAGCAGCCGTAACACAGCCAGTTCATAGGGGTTGCGGGCGAAGGCGCAGGCCAGGCTCAGCAGGCTGAAACCGCTGACCGCGATCAGCAGCACTGTCTTGCGGCCCAACCGGTCGGCATACGGGCCGGCGGTCAGTGCGCCGATGGCAAGGCCGACCATGCCGGCACTCATCACCGGGCCAAAGGCGGCGCGCGACAGGCCCCAGTCCTGCATCAGCGAAGGCGCGATGAAACCCATGACGGCGACATCGAAGCCATCGAACAGCACGATCAGGAAGCACAGCGACAAGATCAGCCACTGGTAGGCAGCAATGGGGCGGTTATCGATCCAGTCTTTGACATCGATAGGGGCATCGACAGGAGGCTTAAGCATGCGTGGTCACCTTTGTTCTTGTATTGGTGTGAATTGCGCCGGGTTCCGGTAAGGCTTCGAACGTGTAATGGCCCAGCAGCAACCACTCCGCCGGACGACGGCGTGGGGCGGACTGTAATCCCATGGTCCAGGGCAGCGCCTGCGGGATTTCTTTAATGAGATATCCAATTTTTTTATCGCAGACGTCGTGGGGCTAATGTCGCGTCAAGCTGTGCCGCTCGGCAGCAAGCTGTTGCCCCTGTAAACACCTCATGCGCTGCTGGCGTCGTCAGGCTTCCTGGTGATGACGACGCTTACGGTGATTTGTTTCTGAATGTGTGATTTCTCCCGCTCAGTCTTCGTCAAGAAGACTGCCCCTCGCCGTCGTCTGGGGATTGATACAGGGCCTTCCATGCAAACGCTGTTGAACGAGATTCTCGAAGAAGTACGTCCCTTGATCGGCAAGGGCAAAGTCGCTGACTACATTCCTGCGCTGGCGGACGTGCCGGCGAACCAGCTGGGCATCGCTGTCTATGGCAACGATGGCAGTTATCACTGCGCAGGTGACGCGCGGGTGCCATTCTCGGTGCAGAGCATTTCCAAGGTGTTCAGCCTGGTTCAGGCCATTGGCCATTCGGGAGAAACCATTTGGGAGCGGCTGGGGCATGAGCCTTCGGGGCAGCCGTTCAACTCGCTGGTGCAGCTGGAGTTCGAGCGCGGGCGGCCGCGTAACCCGTTCATCAATTCAGGGGCATTGGTGATCTGCGATATCAATCAGTCGCGCTTCGCGGCCCCCACGTTGTCGATGCGCGATTTTGTCCGACGGCTTTCAGGCAACCCCCACATCTCGATCAATACCCGGGTCGCTGATTCGGAATATCAGTTTCGCGCGCGCAACGCTGCCATGGCGTACCTGATGCAGTCATTTGGCAACTTCCATAACGAGGTCGAGACGGTGCTGCGCAGTTACTTCAGTTACTGCGCACTGCAAATGAACTGCCTGGACCTGGCGCGGGCATTCTGCTTCCTGGCCAATGATGGGTTCTGCAAGCACAGCGGTGAGCAGATCCTGACGCGGCGTCAGACCCAACAAGTGAACTCGATCATGGCCACCAGCGGGCTGTATGACGAGGCGGGGAATTTCGCCTTCAGGGTGGGTTTGCCTGGCAAGAGTGGTGTGGGTGGCGGGATCGTGGCGATCGTGCCGGGTCAATTTACCGTATGCGTGTGGTCGCCAGAGTTGAACGCTGCGGGCAACTCCCTGGCCGGGATGGCGGCGCTTGAGCTGCTCAGTTCGCGGATCGGATGGTCGGTGTTCTGATCTGCGAACTCAGGGGCCATCAGGCGTCGCCTTGGCGGGTCAGAACGCGTACACCAACGTGGCCGTGGCGCTGCGTGGGCTGCCATACCAGCCGCGCGCGCCAATCGCCGTGTAGTAGGTTTTGTCCAACACGTTGTTGAGGTTCAGTGAAACGCTGGTCTGCGGCGTGAAGGCATATTGAGCCATCAGGTCGACCACGCTGTAGGGGTGCTGGGTGAACGTTTCGTTGTTGGGCCCGGCGCTCTTGTAATACTCGGTACCCTGCCAGCGCACACCACCCCCTACCTTCAACTGTGGCAGGGTCGGCAGGCGGTAGCTGGTGAACAGTTTCAAGGTGTCTCGCGGTATTTCAGTGTTCAGGCGGTCGCCATCCGAATCCTTGCTCACCGCATAGGTGTAGCTGGCCGAGACCTGCCAATCAGGCAAAATCTCGCCCGCCATTTCCATCTCGAAACCACGTGTCTTGGTACCCGATTCGGCACGGTAGGCCTGGTTGCCGTCTGGCGCCAGGTTGCTTCCGTCGGCTACCGCCAGGTTGTCCTGGTGCACCTCGAAAACGCTGAAAGCCGCGGTCAGGCGCTGGTCCCAGAACTCACTTTTCAGACCGAGCTCGTAGTTAACGCCTTCCAACGGGTCCAGGTAGGTCCCGTTGATATCCTTGTTGCTCTGCGGTTTGAAAATGGTGGTGTAACTGGCATAGGCCGACCAGTGCTCGCTGAGGTCATACACCAGGCCAAGGTAGGGCGTGACGACCCCGGTTTCGCTACGTGAGGTGCGGCTTGTCGCGCCGGACGACAGGGTGGTAGAGGTTTCGTCGCGTTTCCAGTCGATCAGCCGCGCCCCGGTAATCAGCGACAGGTCATCGGCCAGGCTCCAGCGTACCGAAGCCACCAGGCCGTCCTGGGTTTCATCCAGCGCGTCCTCCGAGGACTTGGCATGGATGGCGTCCGGTATCGCCAGCGAACCGTCCCAGGTGTAAATGTTGTCGATGGTCTGGATCGTCCACAGTGGGTAACCGTCGTTGCGGTAGTAGGCGCGGTAGTGACTGGCCCCGAGGTAGGCCTGGTGCTCGCGTGACAACAGCTCGAACGGGCCCGACGCCGACAGGTCGAATGAGGTCTGCCGGGGCTCGCCGGCCCAACGCCCCGTCCAGGTGCTGATGCCACTGCCATCGGGCTTGACGGTGCCGCTGGCAGCGGTGGCGAAGGCGTCGTCATAGCTGCGACGGCTGTGTTCGGCATTCAGTTTCAATTGCCAGCCGTTGTCCAGTTGATGCTCCAGCGTAGTGAATACCGTCTTGGTGCGACGCTTGTGATAGCTCCAGTCCGAAGCCGAATTGAACGCGCGGGAGGGGCTGAAGTGACTGCCATCTGAATTGAACATCGGGAAGCCGTGGTTGCCTGCCCCGTCGTTGTCCATCTCCTGATATTCCGCACCTGCTGTCAGCATCGTGCTGTCGGTGATGTCCCACTCCAGCACCCCATAGGCCACCTGCCGTTCCAGCGATTGGCGGTCGACGTAGCTCTGGCTGTCGGTATTGGAGGCGACAAAGCGCCCGCGAACATTGCCGCTTTGCGTCAACTTGCCCGAAACGTCCAGCTCGGTGCGGTAGTTGTCCCACGAGCCCGCTTTCAAGGTCAGCTTGCGTTGTGTTTCCAGGGTCGGCTTCTTGCGGATCAGGTTGATGGTGGCGCCCGGGTCGCCAGTGCCGGACATCAGGCCCGTGGCACCGCGCACTACCTCTACCCGGTCATAGGACACCATGTCGGAGAGGTCGTCCCTGAAGCCAAAGGTATCGGGGCGGTTGATGCCGTCCACCTGGATGCTGCCGACCTCGAAGCCGCGCACGTAGATAGGGTTGGCGTCGCTTCCGGCGGGCCCCATGCTGTCAACGACCACGCCTGGTGTCTGTTCAAGCACCTGGGTAACATCGTTCAGGTTCTGGTCTTCAATCTGCTGGCGGGTGACCACGCTGACCGATTGGGGTGTCTCGCGTGCCGACAACCGCAGCCCGGTTGCGGTATTGACCGAGCCGGTGGTGTAGCTGCCGGTGCCTTCTGTGGTGGCACCCAGGGCCATGCTGGAGACGGTGGTTGCTGCAAGCTCCATGGCGCCATCCTGTTCAGCGCTAACCAGCATGAAGCGCTTGTCGCCCGCTGCCTGCACCTGCAAGCCACTGCCTTGCAGCAGTTCTGCCAACGCCTGATGCAGTTCGTAATTGCCGTGCAGCCCTTTGCTGTGTAAGCCAGCGACTTCTTCTTGGCTGAAACTGATGACTGCACCGCTGGCGTCGGCAAACTGGTCGAGTGCGTGAGCCAATGACCCTGCCGGGATGCTGTAACCCACAGGCTCGGCACAAGCATGTGCAGTGCCCAGCAGCGAGCCCGCGAAGCCGACCGCTAGCGCGGTTTGGCGAATACGGGTGGCGGGGGAGGAAAAGCGAGCGGACATCCATTGACTCCTTGCTGATCGAATACAAGTGCTCCCAGTAACAAACGTGTTGTTGACGGAAATACTTAGTAGCAAGGTGCTGATAGGGCTGAGGATCTACTTTGGCAGTAGTATCCTCATCGCAGCACAAGGCTGCTCCTGCCAGTGCTGTACAGGCTTTGAAACCGACATGCAGGCTCTCGGTACTTGCCCAGGCAGTGTCCGGACGGCGCCCGTGACCCCGCGCATTCACTGGAAATGGAACCTACCGAAGATGACCCGCCAAGCGTTTGCCCCTTATCAGTGCCTTGCCACTGACTTGCTGAAGTATCTGCCGTCCGACCAGAATGATGGCTCTCACGATCTGGCCCATATTCAGCGCGTGTGGGTCAATGCGCACCGGATTCAGCGGGTAGAGGGTGGCGACCTTGAAATCTTGCTTGCGGCGACGGTGCTGCACGACTGTGTGGCGGTGGAAAAGCATTCGCCGTTACGTAGGCAGGCCTCGACGTTGTCGGCGAACAAGGCTGCATCAGTCCTTGCTGAGATGGGCTGGCCGAGTGTGCGTGTTGAGCAGGTAGTGCATGCGATCAAAACGCACAGTTACTCGGCAGGGTTCGAACCGCTGACACGTGAGGCCTGCATCCTTCAGGACAGTGACCGGCTTGACGCCATCGGCGCGGTGGGTATTGCCCGGTGTTTTTACGTCGCCGGGCGAATGGGGTCGGCGCTCTATGACGTCGAGAATCCTTTCGCGCAGCAGAGGGCGTACCAGGACGGGGCGTATGCCATCGAGCACTTCCAGACCAAACTGCTCAAGCTCGCTTCGGGCTTTAAGACCCAAGAAGGGGCTCGCCTTGCTGCCGAGCGTCATGCCCGGCTTGAAACCTTTCTTACCCAGTTCATGGACGAGATTACTGGGGCCGGTTAGTCATGCCGGGCTTGGACCGTCGTGCTTGAGCTCAGTCAGGCCAGCGCCACAGCGGCTCATCCAGCAACCCAACCCCCCGCAGTTGGGTTTGCCCTTGTATTTTTTCCAGCTCTAGCACATTGCACCCGTCACAGGCTGCCAGCGCGTTGATTAAGGGCGCACTGTGCGATACCACCCAAACCTGGCTACGGCGTGATGCACGAATGATCAGCCGTGCCAAGGCCGGAAGCAGGTCCGCGTGCAGACTGGTTTCCGGTTCGTTCAAGACCATCAGCGATGGCGGCCGTGGTGTGAGCAGGGCGGCCATCAGCAGAAGATAACGCAGGGTGCCGTCCGACAATTCAGCACCCTCGAGCGGGCGCAAAAGACCGTGCTGGTGCAGCCGTACACTGAACAGCCCGCCAGGTGGCGCATTGACCTCCAGACGGCTGCCGGGAAACGCGTCATTCAGCGCTTCCACCAGATCCTCCACATCGCCAATTTCGATAATGGTCTGCAACGCCGAGGCAAGGTTGCGCCCGTCGTGATGCAGTACCGGCGAGCGAGTGCCCAGTTGGGGTTGACGGCAAGGCGCATCACGGTCAATCCGGAAGTGATCGTAAAACCGCCAGCTGTTGATGAACGCGCGCAGGTCACCGATTTCCGGTGCCTGGCGTGGCCGGCCGACGATGTTGAAAAAGCTCTCGCCGCTGTCAGCATGCTGATCGAGCACTGCCCAGCGGTTGCCCTCGCGGGCCCGCACCAGGGCATTCTTGCGCTCGACCAGCAAGGAAGAGGGGCGATAGGCGCCAGCGCCCCAGATGGCCTCGCACTTTATTTCAGGGTCGAGCATGAACGCGCTCGGATACGGCAGGGGAATTGGCAGGCCGAGGGTGATGGCAAAACCGAGGTCTTCGGTGGCAAAGCCCAGGCGCAGGCGCCTGACTTCGCTCGGATGCTGGCCTTGGATGGGCACTTCGCCGCGCCGCATTCGTGCGCTGGTTTCTGGGCCTGCCCACCAGGTCGAATCCAGCCCGCCTTCACGGGCGAGGGCTTCGACCACACCGCCCTGTGCGGTTTCGGCCAGCAGGCGCAGCGCCTTGTACAGGTTGGATTTGCCGCTGCCGTTGGCACCGGTCACCAGGTTGAGTTGGCTCAGCGGCAGCACCAGGTGGTTGATCGAGCGGTAGTTGCCGATGGCGAGGGTAGTGAGCATGCAGTGCTTCCCAGCGTGGACCAGGCGACCGATTGTGGCCGAAGCGTGCCTCCCTTGTCAGCCATCCCTGCTGAGGCGGTTGCAAGTGAAGCAGGCGTGCGCACCGTCTATAGTGTGGGGCAACCTCTCTCGCAAAGGATGCTCACATGGCCAGATCAACAATCATGACAGCCGTTGTCACCTCATTGGCGGTGGCCTTGGCCTCTGGCCCGGTGCTCGCCGACCCGGGTAATGGCAAAGGCCAGGGCCAAGGTCAGGGGCACGGCAAGGGCCAGGCGCCGCACGCCCAGGGCCAGGGCAATTCGGGCGGCCACAAGCAGAGCGCCGGCGGCAATGACTGGCACGGCGGCCCGTCCATCGACCGTGGCGATGTACTGGGCATCCTCGGTGGCCACCGCAACTACTGGAGCCCGGGCCCGGCATTGCCTCCAGGCATTCAGAAGAACCTGGCCCGCGGCAAGCCCCTGCCACCTGGTATCGCCAAGAAACTGGATGGTCGTCTGTTGGGGCAGCTGCCTCACTACGACGGGTATGAGTGGATGCAAGCGGGCGCAGACCTGATTCTGGTCGCCGTGGCGACCGGGATCATCTATGAGGTGTTGAACGGGGCATTCGACTAAGGCCGCAGGTGCGAGCAGTCCGCTCGGTCTCTGTAGGTGCAGGCGTGCTTCGGCTGGGCTGCGCAGCAGCCCAGCGACCTCTCAACGCCGCCGCAACACCGCGGCCAGCCCAAGGGTCAGCACCACAGCGCACAGCATGGCCAGCCCGATGGTCACGCCAACGCCCCACGTTTCCAGCAGCCCCGCCAATACCAGATAGAACGCAATCACCCCCACCGCGCCGATCGCATTCCCTCGCACCATCGCCGCCATCCCGGCTCGCCCGCCCTGCACATGGGCGAACACCACCAGTGGCCAGGCAATCACCGGAATCGGCGCCAGCATCCCGCTGGTCGCCGGGCCCAGCCAACTGGCCAGGCTGGTGGTGATCATCAGCAGGGAAGTGGCAGATACCATGCGCAACGGGATTTCCCAGTGCCGGTGCCGGGGGCGGGCCAAGGTATCAGGTTTGGGTTCGCGGCCGCTGGCGCGGATCAGCACGCCGATCAGCACCAACGCCACTGCAATCGACAGGTACAGGCTGCCCCAGTGGGTAAAGGCATAGGCGGCCAGGCCATAGAACAGCAACGCCAGCAGTACGGCCACGGCGATGCCGAGTGTGCGCGTGGCCAGCAGGTAGACGGTGTAGGTGGCCTGCACCGCTGCCAGGCCGCCCAGTGCGCCGGGCAATGCGCCCAGGGCGAAGGCCGTGCCCTGTTCCAGGCACAGGAAGGTCATCACCAGCGCCGAGGTGATCGGCAGGCCGGACAGCAATCCGCCTAGCAGGCCGCCCCAGCGCCGGGAGGCGAGGGAGATGGCCCACATCAGCAGGGGGGTGATGGTGAGTTTCAGGTAAAACAGGGTCATTGCGGGTACATCCCACGCTTGATGAAGGTGCGCCCGCCTTCGACATTGGGTAGGGCGCGGAGGAATCAGCCGCGGCTGGCCTCCAAGGCCTGGGCCAGGTCGGCGATGATGTCGTCACTGTGTTCGATGCCGATCGACAGGCGCACCATGTCCCGTGGCACGCCGGCCTTTTCCAGTTCCTCGTCGTTGAGCTGACGGTGAGTAGTGGAAGCGGGGTGGCAGGCCAGTGACTTGGCGTCGCCGATGTTCACCAGGCGTACCACCAACTGCAATGCATCGATGAAGCGCGCGCCAGCCGCCTGGCCACCCTTGATACCGAACGACAGGATCGACGCCGGCTTGCCGCCGGTGTAGCGCTGGGCCAGTTCATGTTCGGGGTGGTCGGGCAGCCCGGCGAACTTCACCCAGGCCACTTGCTCGTGGGCTTGCAGGTAATGGGCGACCTTTAGCGCGTTCTCGGTATGGCGCTCCATGCGCAGGGCCAGGGTTTCCAGGCCTTGCAGGATCAGGAAGGCGTTGAACGGCGACAGCGCGGCGCCGGTGTTGCGCAAGGGCACCACACGGCAGCGGCCGATGAAGGCGGCAGGCCCGAAAGCTTCGGTGTAGGTGACGCCGTGGTAGGACGGGTCGGGGGTGTTGAGCAGGGCGAAGCGTTCCTTGTTTTCGGCCCAGGGGAATTTGCCGGAGTCGATGACGATGCCGCCGATGCTGGTGCCGTGACCGCCGATGTACTTGGTCAGCGAGTGCACGACGATATCGGCGCCGTGCTCGAACGGTCGGCACAGCACCGGGGTGGCCACGGTATTGTCGACGATCAGCGGCACCCCGTGGCGGTGGGCGGCCTCGGCCAGCGCAGCGATATCAACGATATTGCCGGCGGGATTGCCGATGGACTCGCAGAATACCGCTTTGGTACGCGCGTCGATCAGCGCTTCGAGGGCGGCGATATCGTCATGGGCCGCGAAGCGGGTGTGGATTCCCATGCGTGGCAGGGTGTGCGCCAGCAGGTTGTAGGTGCCGCCGTACAGCTTGGCCACCGAGACGATATTGTCGCCGGCTTCGGCGACGGTCTGGATGGCGTAGGTGATAGCCGCCATGCCCGAGGCGACGGCCAGCGCGCCAACCCCGCCTTCCAGGGCGGCCATGCGCTGCTCGAGCACGTCGTTGGTGGGGTTCATGATGCGCGAATAGATGTTGCCGGCAACCTTCAGGTCAAACAGGTCGGCGCCGTGCTGGGTGTCGTCGAAGGCGAAGGAGGTGGTCTGGTAGATCGGTACGGCCACCGCCTTGGTGGTCGGGTCGGGGCTGAAGCCCGCATGGATCGCAAGCGTTTCCAGCTTCATGCAATCGTTCCTTGAGCGTGGGTGGAAGCGTTCGAGCATGCGGCGGCGAGCGGGCATGGGTCAAGGAGGATCATTCTGGTGGTCCCTGCGCGGCGTTTGCGGCCACTGACTCGACAGTAAAGATATGCAAAGTTTCCCTGTGCCATCACACCGCAGCTCTAGAATCCTGTCGCTGCCCAATCAGCTAAGGCAGGCAGCAGATCTAGCCTTGTGGAGCGTTTCAATGAAGTCGAAAAACCTTTTGCGCGCAGCCTTGGTGGCGGCGCTGGTATCCGCCTTGTCGGGTTGCTGGATGTTCATGCCACCGGGTGGTGGCGGTGGTCATGGTGGGGGGGGCCACGGCGGTGGTTTTGGTGGCCATCAGGGTGGCGGCCCGCGCTAATTTGACCCCGCGATGGACCGCGCCATCTCGGCCGGGTTGCAAGCGCGTACCCGGCACCGGCGCACCCCCTTGGTCGCCCGAACCGCGGGTGGCACAGCGCCGGTGTTTGCGCTTTAGGGCATGCAGGATGATGCGCTGATCGGCAGTTGATCCTGCTGCAGGTCTGGTTCCTGAGGCGAGCTCACTCTATTCGCCACCCCAAACGGTACATGCACCATCGGCAGGTTTCCCGCTGGCGATTGCAGGTGCGTGCGCTGGTCGTCGAAAAACACATGCGGCTTCAATATCGACAACACCCTGGGTTTATCCATACCGCCTAGAAAAAAGCACTCATCCGGGGATACGCCCCAATCCTTCAAGGTTGTCACTACTCGCTCGTGCGAAGGCGCGTTGCGCGCCGTGACGATGGCAATGCGCAGAATCCGCTGGTACGTCGGGTCCTCGGCCAGCTTGCGGTCCTCCAGCATGCGTATCCGCGAAAGCTTGCGGTAAAGGTCTGCCAGTGGCCCCGGCGAATGCGGGGTGCCCTTGTGCATGCGCTCGTGTTCCTGAAAGTCGTCCAGGTTGTCGTTGCGCTTGTAAACACGCTCTGCCTCGTCGTCGGCAATCACGCCATCGAAGTCGAAGGCCACACGCAGCTCAGTGTCGATTTCATCATCGTAGATGCGCGTAGGCAGTACCCGCCCGGCAGGGTAGTTGGCGTCGATGGCTTTTTGCACATCTTCCTCGTTGGCGCTGAGGAACAGCGAGGCATTGAACGCCGGGATGTATTCGTAGGGCGAGCGGCCCGACATGAATGCCGCGCGGGTGATGTCCAACTGATAGTGGCTGATGGAGCGGAATACCCGCAGGCCGGTTTCCGGCGAGTTGCGCGAGAGCAGCACCACTTCCACCGGCAACTGGTCGGGGAACGCCTTGTTGATGCTCAGGAAGCGGCGAATGAACGGGAGCGCCACCCCACTGGGGAACGGCTCGTCCAGGTTCTGCTCCTGGTGTTGGCGGTAAGCCTCGACACCTTGTGTCTGGTAGATGTCATCGGAAACGGAGAGGTCGAACAGCGCACTCGAGGCAACGCCGATGACCAGTTTTTCTTCAATGGGGTAGGGCATGAAGCGGCTCCTGCGAGTGGCATGAAGGCAAGTGTACGCGCACGTTCTGACGAAAGCCGTCAATTGCACGCCTGAGCAGTGGATCCGTTGATGTCATTTTGATAGCTTCTCGCCCCTTACCGCAGTATCCGGACAGTGATTGATGAACCAGCTACATGAACACGGCACCCTGACTCCGCTTGCCGAGGTGAATGGGAACACGATGCACGAGCCCCAGCATGAGGCAGACGTGTCGGCCCAGCAGGCCCCCGGACATGACGCACTGCAGGCCAGTATCGAGGCGCTGAACAAAAAGCTCGTGGCAACTACCCTGGCCCGTGTGCAGAAGGAAGGGGCGATCCACAAGCGCCTTGAGCAGTGCCAGCAGCAACTGGCCGCCAGCAATCAGGCTCGGGAGGGGCTGTCCATCACGGTCACCACGGCACTGAAGAAGCTCGCGCTGGCAGCGAGCACCCAGGCAGACCGTGTGGACAGTGTGGAGACGCGCTTGACCGGCCTGGCTGAGCGCCAATGTCAATGCGTGGCGCAGTCAGCAGCCGGTTGGCCCGCGTATCTGGAACGTCATGGGGTGTCGTTGGTCGCCTTGGCCGTGGCTGTTTTTACGCTGGGGCTGCACCTGCTTGGGTAGTGCAACCTCAAGGCTGCACTGGGTTCAAGCGTTGAAGTGCCAAAGCTTGCGGGTTGGCGACGTTCTTCGGCACCCCTTCGAAAAACGCCAGCACATTGTCGAAGGCGTCACCGAAGTACAGCTCGTAGCCGTTCTTCTCCACATACCCCAGGTGGGGCGTGCTGAGTACACGTGGGTGACGCAGCAGTGGATGGGCCGGGTCGAGTAACGGCTCCTCCTCATAAACATCCACCGCCGCGTAGCCCGGCCGCCCGACATCCAATGCCTGCAGTAATGCGCCTGGTGCAATCAGTTCCGCGCGGCTGACGTTCACCAGCAAGGCGTCGGGCTTCATGTGGGACAGGTCGTCGAAGGTCACTCCATGGCGTGTCTGGTCCGAAAGGCGCAGGTTCAGGCTGACAATATCCGCCTCGGCAAAAAACGCCTCACGCGAGGCGGCAGCAGCGTGGCCATGGGCTTTGGCTGCGGCGCGGCTGCTGTCACTGCCCCACACCAGCACGGGCATGTCGAAAGCCTGCGCATAACGCGCCAGGCGCTGGCCGATCTTGCCATAGCCCCAGATGCCCAGCGTCTGCCCGGCCAGCGCCTGGCCCAGGTTGACCTGCCATTGGCCTTGGCGGAAGGCCTCAATGGCCGGCACCAATTGCCGGCGGGCATTGAGGATCAGCGCCCAGGCCAGTTCGGCAGGCGCTACCGGCGATCCGCGCCCCTCGGTCACGGCAATGCCGCGCGCGGTGCAGGCAGCCAGGTCAAGGTGGCTGGACACCTTGCCGGTCTGGCTGATCAGCTTGAGGTTGGGCAGGCGGTCGAGCAAGGCGGCGTCGATGCGTGTGCGTTCGCGGGTGAGTACCAGGGCATCGGCATCGGCAAAACGTGCGGCAAGTTGTTCCAGCGTGGCAGGCGGGAGCTCATGAAGGACGCTGACAGCATGCCCGCTCAGCTTGCCGAAGCAATCGAGCGTACGGATTACATCCTGGTAGTCGTCGGGAATGACAATACGCATGTTGGTCTGACCCGGTCGGTACAGTGAAGTGTCGAAGATAACCTAACGGGCGGTTTCGGTGTCAGATCGGGCTGCAGTCGTCGCACACCATCACCGGCTCATGCGCGCCATCAAGCAGCTTCACGAACTGCCCGCCGATGAACCACGCCGGCCACGCTCTTCAGCACGCACCCTAGCACCACCGCTGTCCCTGCACTGGCAAAGATCATTTCCCGCCCGGCACTCTGTTGCTGCAACGCCACTAACGCCGGCGCTGCCGCCGCGGCCCCCAGTTGCAGCGCACTGACCCAGGGTGTCAACGTGCCGCGTGGGTCATTGGTGGCAATTGCCCCCATGTAGTAGGTTAGCGCCAGCACCCAGCCGAAGTTCATCAGAAACAGTGCCATGCACAGCTGATCGGCATCATGTGTATAGCGTGCCAGCAGGGTGATTGACACAAGCACTACCAGCGAGCCCAGGCCGATCATCGGGCCGCGGCTCACCCGTGCGCCCAGCAGGCTGGGCAGGGCGCCGCCAGGCAAGCCACCCAGTATTCCCAGCCCGAACGCCCAGCCCACATCCACCGCCTCGATGCCACGTTCGCGCGCCAACTGTTCGACAAACCCCCACAACGAATAGATCGCCAACTGCAGGCACAGCATCCCCAGCAGGGCGTAGCGCCCGATAATCGCGGAGCCGCCGCCTGGCTGCGCCAGGCGCACGGGGGTTACACGCTGCAGCCGTACCGGAATGAACAACGCAGCCATAGCGATCAGCACGAACCAGAAACCCAGTGATGCAATCGCCGTGCGGTGACCGAACTGCTCTGCCAGTTGTGGCAGGCAGGTCGCGTACAGGGCAAAGACAGCGGTTTGAATCAGCAGCGACAGGCCGTACGAGCGATCCTGGCCCGGCAGCCGGCCAAGCCCGCTGATCGACCCGGCATACAGCAGGCCCGCAGCGATACCACAGGCAAAACGGCACAGAATCAGGTTCGTCAAAGTGTCCAGCGCAGCGCTGAGGAGGTTCAACATCAGCGCTGCAAAGGCTGCCGCCAGGTACAGCCCACGGCCACTTGGATGACGCCTTGGTATCGATAGCAGCAGGCAGCCGAGCAGTGTTCCGCTCATTTCACTGGAAAGTACCCAGCCCTGTTGGCTAAGGTCCAGATGCAACCGCTCGGCCAGCAGGCCGATGAAGATGGGTTGTACGCCAATGATGATCAAGGCCGTGGCGGCGATGTAGATCAGCGCAGCACGCAGAAGCAGGGTGTTGTTATTGTTGTGCATGGTCGGGTCCGGGGTCAGGCGCGGGGCAGGGTACCTGCGTCGTGGGTGATGCGGCCGTTCATTACGGTCAGCGCTACTTCGGTATTGCCGATCTGGTAGCGGTCCAGTTCGAACAGGTCCTGCTCCAGCACGATGATGTCGGCACGCTTGCCAACGGTGATCGAACCGATTTCCCGTTCCAGGCCCAGTTGGTATGCACCGTTGAGGGTATAGGCGGCGATCAGTTGCGGGATACTCAGGCGCTCGTCGGCATCGGGCATCACAGGGGCATCGGGTTCGCCACTGAGCTGGCGGGTGTGGCCCGATTCGATGTGTTCCACCGGCTTGTGCTGGCATCGGCATTGGCACACCAGGCCGTCCATGCCAATGGACACGGTCACACCTTGGTCGATGAAGCTGCGGAATTTATACATCGACGCCCAGCGTGGGTAGCCATAGGTCTGCTGGATGGCCTCGGCGTAGGCGTCGACCACGCCCCACTGCAACTGGGTGTTGGCCATGACGCCGATACGGCGAAAGCGCGGTATGTCGTCGGGGTGGGTGAGAAAGGCGTGAGTGATGACGTGACGACGGTCGCGGGGCGGATTGCTGGAGAACGTGCGCTCGAACACGTCCAGCGCCATGCGCACGGCGGCATCGCCCACTGCATGCACCATCACGTCGATACCGAGGGCGTCGGCCTTGCGCACATGGCCCTCGAACACTTCCTCGGGCATGGTCGTCGACCCGCAGCTGTGTGGCTTGTCGCAATAGGGCTCGAGCAGGAACGCGGTGTGGTTCAGCTCGGTCCCGTCCAGCATCAGCTTGAGGGTCTGCGCCTTGACCAGCGGCGAGTCGTAGCGTTCGCGCAGGGCCTGCAGCCGCGTGACCGGATCGTCCTCGGTGCCCATGTTGATGTAGCTGCCGACCACCCGCAGTTTCAGGCGCTCCTCACGCTCCAGTTGCTGCAGGGTTTCATACAGCAGCGACTGGTCGCCAGCGGGGTCGAGGAACCCGGCATCGAATACCGTGGTAATCCCGGCCGCCACCAGTTTCTCTTGCCAAAAGGGAATCGAGCGCAGGTACAGGTCGATGCCTGTCGGCAGGTAGCCGGCTTCGCTCAGACGTTGCATCAGCAGCGAATAGGCGGCGCAGTCGATGATCACACCCGTGGGCTCGCCGGTGATCGGGTCCTTTTCGAACCAGCTGGCGCCCTCTTCTACTGGCGGGGTGTTGCGGTCGATGCCGGCAGCGTTCAGGGCGAAGCTGTTGACCCACATGGTGTGATAGTCGGTGGACAGCAGGCACACGGGCTTGTCCGCACAGATGGCATCCAGTACTTCGCGGCGCAACATATGCCCAGGCATCAATGGCTGGATCCAGCCCATGCCGGTAATGGCTTTTTCACAGGGGTTGGCCTCGACGTAGGCCTGGAGCAGGGCCAGCACCTGTAGCGGGTCGGTATGGTTGACCAGCGCCTGAAAGGCAAAGGCGGTAGAGGAAAAATGCCAGTGAGACTCGACGAAGCCCGGCAGCACCAGTTTGCCGCCGGCATCCAGCAGGCGTGTGGCAGGGCCGGCGTATGCCATGACGCTGCCGTGGTCGCCCACGCAAACGATGCGTTCGCCGCAGATGGCCACCGCCTCAGCCCAAGGCCTGTGCGGGTCGACCGTGTAGATGCGGGCATTGTGAATAATGAGGTCTGCGGCGGTGGACATGGCAACTCCCAGGTCAGAATGGAGCATTAGTTTTGAGTTCATTAAAACTTTTAGTCAATAAAATATTTTTACGGCGCAGCTTTGCGTTATGCTGTGCGCCGACGTGTACGATTCGAAAAAGGTGTGAATGTGAGCGGACTGCGCGAGCAGCAGAAGGCGATGCGTCGTGAAACCATCAGCCGAACGGCGCTAGGCCTGTTTGAAACGCAGGGTTACCAGACCACCACCATGGAGCAGATCGCGCGCTTGGCCGCAGTGTCGGTGCCCACGGTGTTTGCTTATTTCGGCAGCAAGCAGGAAATTTTGCTGGAGAAGCTCCGCGAGGCCGACCACCGGGCGGTGACCGAAGCCCGGCGGCGCCTGCCGGAATTCGACGATGCGCTGGAGGCCCTGTGCTGCTACGAAGCGCACTTGACCGATTACGCATTCGAGGTGCTGCCTGCACCGCTCTGGCGCGAGATATTGCCGCCGTTGCTGCCGTTGCTGGGGGCTGAGCAGCAGGGCGTGCCGGATGCCTACAGGCGCGTCAACGACGCGTTGGTCAAGGAATTGAAATGCCTGCTACAGGACTTGTGCGACAGCGGCAGGCTGGCGGCTGGGCTGGACGTGGGCTATGCGGCGTTCCTGATCAACGATTACGGGCACCTTCAGTTGCTGCGCCTTTGCAGCCGCGAGCCGCTGGACATAACGGCACACCGGGCGGATGTGCGGCGGTTCATGGGCTTTATCCTGGCCGGCATGCAAGCGCGAAGAGACTGATCAGCGCGCGCGTGGGCGGCCCTGTCGCGACATGAGGCCGGCCCTACAGGCCGTCAGATAGCTGTTCCACCAGAAAATCCACAAACACCCGCACCCGCGCCGGCATCGCCGGGCCGCCGACGAACACCGCATGAATCGGTTCCCGATCACCGGGGTTGTAAGCCTCCAGCAACGGCACCAGTTGCCCGTTGGCCAGGTCATCGGCCACGGTAAAGGTGCCGATACGCGCCACGCCGGCGCCCAGCCTGGCCAACTGCGCCAGCGCCTCGCCGCTGCTGCATTCGATATTCCCTTTAACCTTCAGTGAGAACGTATGCCCGTCGCGGTGAAACGGCCAATCGGGCATCGCGCGGCGGAAGTTGAAGCGCAGGCAGTTGTGCCGGGCCAGGTCTTCAGGTGCAAGCGGGGTACCGTGGCGTTGCAGGTAATCGGGCGAGGCCACCACTACCTGGCCGGTCTCGCCAATGGCGCGAGCGCTCAACGAGCTGTCCGGCAGGTGACCGAAGCGCAGCGCCACGTCGGCCTGGCCGCCGAGAATGTCAGCCACCTCGTCGCTGAGGGTCAGGTCAACCAGCACTTGCGGGTAGCGTGCGCTGAAGGCCGCCAGCAGCGGCACTACGGTCAACCGGGCATGGCCCAGCGCAGCGCTGACCCGCAAGCGCCCGCGTGGCACGCCTTGGTCAGTGATGGCTTCTTCCACTTCCAGCATGTCCGCCAGCACCCGCCGTGCGCCGCGCAGGTAGGCCTCTCCCTCGGGGGTGAGGGTGAGCGCCCGGGTCGTGCGCAGCAGCAGGCGGGTACCCAGGCGCTGTTCCGTGCGGGCGAGAATACGGCTGACCGCCGAGGGTGTCAGGCCCAGCGCCCGGGCGGCGGCAGACAGGCTGCCCGCTTGCGCCACCTTGGCAAAAATCTCCATCTCTCCGGATCTGCCACTGAAGTCCATTTGTGCCTCTCAAGCAAAGGTGGTTCGCAAAAATGCAGTCTAGTGCGCGTTTGGAACGGATCGTAGCATTTGCGGCATAGATAAGGAGCTTGCCATGCGTATCAATCCACCGCTTATCGCACTCGCCATCGGTGCCTTCGGCATCGGCGTTACAGAGTTCGCCCCCATGGGCATGTTGCCCGGTATCGCTACCGACCTTGGCGTTTCCATCCCTGCTGCCGGGCTGCTGGTCAGTGCCTATGCCATCGGCGTGCTGATCGGCGCGCCGCTGATGACCCTGGCCACGGTGAAGATCCCGCGCCGTTACCTGTTGATCGGGCTGATGGCCATTTTCACCTTGGGCAACCTGATGGCGGCCCTGGCCAGCGACTACGCCAGCCTGCTGGTGGCCCGCGTGGTCACTTCACTCAACCACGGCGCCTTCTTTGGCATCGGCTCGATCGTCGCGGCCAGTGTGGTGCCGCCGGCGAAGCGCGCCGGGGCCGTGGCTGCAATGTTCATGGGGTTGACCCTGGCCACCATCGGCGGCGTGCCGTTGGCGACCTGGTTGGGTGAAATGCTGGGTTGGCGCACGGCGTTCTGGGGGATTGCCGGGCTTGGCCTGGTGGCGATGACCACGCTCTGGTACGCACTGCCCAATGTTGCGTCGCCCAAGGGCGAGG
This sequence comes from Pseudomonas sp. GLN_2, assembly GCF_043106005.1. Classification (NCBI taxonomy): domain Bacteria; kingdom Pseudomonadati; phylum Pseudomonadota; class Gammaproteobacteria; order Pseudomonadales; family Pseudomonadaceae; genus Pseudomonas; species Pseudomonas sp. GLN_2. Next base: position 76,885 of record NZ_JBICMC010000103.1, read on the forward strand.
GTGCCCTGGCCGAGATCCGTGTGCTGGGCCGCAGGCCGGTACTGGCGGCCTTGTTGCTGACCGTGGTGGGTTCCAGCGCCATGTTCACGGTGTTCACCTACATTGCGCCGATCCTGCAGCATGAAGCGGCGGCGTCCACCCCTTTCGTGACGGCCATGCTGGTGCTGTTCGGTGTCGGCCTGACCTTGGGCAACGTGTGGGGCGGCAAGGCGGCGGACCGCTCGATCGATCGCACCCTGATCCTGTCACTGGCTGGGCTGATTGCCGTGCTGCTGGTGTTTCCGCTGGTACTGGACTGGCCGCTGACGACTGCCCTGGCGATCCTGGTTTGGGGGGCGGCCAGCTTTGCCCTGGTGCCGCCGCTGCAAATGCGGGTCATGGAAGCGGCCAAGGATGCGCCCAACCTGGCCTCGGCGGTGAACATTGGCGCGTTCAACCTGGGCAATGCGATCGGTGCGGCGCTGGGCGGCGCGGTGATCAACGCGGGGCTGGGCTACCCGGCGATTTCCCTGGCGGGGGCTGCGATGGCCGCGTTGGGGCTGGTGCTGGTGCTGCTGCTTGCCTGGCGTGGGCGAGGGGTGGTAGCCGGGCGGCAGGTTGCGCTGTAACAGGCCAGAACCTTGGGGCGCTTTGCGCCCCTCGATACACGTCCTTGCGGGTACTACGGGGTACCGTTTCGGCCATGCAGGTGATAGGCAGGGCGCTCGCTCAGGCGCTCGTAATAATCGCGCACCGCGGGCAGGTGCGGGTGCTCGAACGGCGTTTCGAACCAGCGGTTGACCGACAGGCCGATAGGGATGTCGGCCAGGGTGAACTGGCTGCCGGCCACATAGGCACCGGTGCTGGCCAGCTGGCGGTCGAGGATGCGCATGTACCGTGACCACTCGGCACAACCGGCAGCCAGTGCTTGCGGGTCCTGGTGAGCGGGAGAATGCCTGACCAGCGACATGAACGCGTAGCTCCAGGAGCGGTTAAGGTCCGAGGCCTGCCAGTCGATCCACTGGTCGATCCTCGCCCGCGCCTGGGCTTCGCCGGGATAGAACGCGGTGGCGCCGTAGCGGCTGGCCAGGTAACGGATGATGCTATTGGATTCCCACAAGGTGAAGTCGCCGTCCTGGATTACCGGAATCATGGCGTTGGGGTTCAGCGCGAGGAACTCGGTGCTGTCAGTGGCCTTGAAGCCAGAACCCCAGTCTTCGCGCTCGAACGCGATCTCGAATTCGGCGCAGGCCCACAGGACTTTTCGCACATTGATGGAAGAGGCTCTTCCCAGTATCCGCAGCATGGTGTTCGTCCTTGTGTGGGGGAGGTTGATCGTCCGCCACTGCCGGGGGCGGGTCAAGTGGGCTGAGCGGTGGCTCGGCGCTCCCTGTGCAGGGTTCTTGTAGTCCATTTCCTAAAGTGACCCTTTCCACCCCTTTGTCATTGTAATGGGGCAGGCAGCGGCCTAGCCTCGGCAAGCGCCTAATCTTGAGGAATGGACATGGACAGCGAAACGCCGAAAAACAGCAGCAAGCCCTATGTCGTGCAAGCCGCGAGCCGCTTTGGCAACAGCGATGCCGAACTGGTGCAAATGAAACCGCAACTGCCAATACGCACCGCACTGATGGAAGCTTCGGGCATCATGGGCTGCATCACTGAGATCACCCGCAGGGCGATCGACAGGCCTGACGACCGCCAGGTGATGATGAAGGCCACGTACTACCTGGCGGGGATGGCCAAGTCACTGATCGACGGCCAGCTGCTGCAGATACGTCAGGCGCGCGAAGGCGGGGGCGAAGCCTAGCCAGGCTTGCCTGGGGGGCGCGAACTTGGCACCCTTGGGCGGTTTAATCGTCTGTAACACGACAGAAGGAAGCATGCATTGAGCTGGGACAAGGTGGGGAAGCTTCTCGTCGCCGTGCTGATCGGCCTGATGGTCCTGTTGGCCGCCTACGCGTTGCTCAGGGGCAATCCGCGCCTTGAGGCGTCACTGACCTATGCCTACCTCACTTACCCCAGCCAGTTCAGCGAGCGGATCAGCAAGGCCAGCGAACAGCTCAAGTACGAGCAGTTGCAGGGGCAGATCAACGGTATCGTTCAAGGCCAGCTGGGCCATGATCAGGTCGAGCGGCTCATCGAAATGGCGCAGGCCCCTTATGCCCAGCTGTTCGCCAAGCCTTTCGAGGCCGGGCTGGTCGACCACCGTACCGGCCTGCTGATCGAACTGCACAACAGTGGTGATGCGCAGGTCCGGCAGGTGAAAATCCGCCTGCCAGCCAAGGGCCTGGTGCAGGTGCGCGATGCTGCCGGCAACGACACGCTGCTGGAAACCGCCATTGCCCAGGTTGATATCCCGGCCATCGAGCCGGGTGGCACCTGCAAGGTGTGGGTGTATTTCGATGCCGACTACTCGCAGATCCGCCATGGTGGGGTCAGTATCAGCCATGCCGATGGTCAGGCCAATGTGCAGGTGTACCGCGAGGTCATCGGTTTTCCGGCCATGGTTGCCCGTTACAGCCGTGAGCTGATGATGCTGCTTGGCATACTGGCGGCCAGCGTACTGGGCTTGGCCTATGCCTGCCTGGCACGTCGTGGCCCGCGGTAAAACAGCGTGCAGAAAGATGCGTGCATGTGTTCTGCGATCAAGAGTCATTTGCTGAAAACGCAACACGCCCCCGCAGACGACCCTCTATAGTGCTCGGCATGACGAACCGCCTGCCGAGCCTGCCTGATGATCCCTTCTCTGGACGCCATTTTTTCTCGCCTGCGCCTGCGCCAGTTGCGTTTGCTGATCGAGCTGGACCGCTGTGGCTCGCTGCACAAGGCAGCTGAAGCCATGGCCATTTCCCAGCCCGGTGCCACCAAGGCCCTGCGCGAGGTCGAGGAGGTGCTGGGCGTACCGTTGTTCCAGCGAATGCCCAGCGGCCTGGTTGCCAACGACGTGGGCCGCTGCGTGGTGCGCTACGCGCGGCTGATCCACAGTGACCTGGGGCATCTGCGCGAAGAGGTGTTGGGCATCGTCCAAGGCCAGGGCGGGCGGCTGGCGGTGGGCAGTATCATGGGGGCTATGCCCACACTGGTCAGCGCCCTCGGGCGCTTGCGCCGCAAACAGCCGCAACTGGCAGTGGAAATCGCCGAGAATACCAGCGCCAACCTGCTCGTCCAGCTGGACGAAGGGCGCCTGGACTTGGCTATCTGCCGGCCAGGGCTGGGCCGCAACGCGGCGGAATATGGCTTCGTCGAACTGGCCCAGGAGCCGCTGGCGGTGGTCGCGCATCCGCAGCATCCGCTGGCCGGGGCGACGGCACTCAAGATCAGCGACCTGAGCCATTATCGCTGGGTGGTTTATCCGGCCAACATGCCCATGCGCCAAGCGCTGGAACGCGAGTTGAGCGAGGCGGAGGTGGAGGTGTCACGGTACCCACTGGAGACCTTTTCCACCTTCGCCACCTTCATGCTGCTTGAAGACGACCCGACGTTGGTGTCGGTCATTCCCCGTGCAGTGGCGGCCTTTGCTGAACAGCGCGGGTTGCTGGTGTCGCTGGCGGTGCAGCTACGGGCGTTGAGCGAGCCGTTCGGCATCGTGCACCGGTTGGCGGCGCCGTTATCGCCTGCGGCACGATTGTTGGTGGAGGAACTGACGGCGGGTGAAGTGTGACGCTACCCCTCTGTTTCCAGCCTGTTGTCGAAGCGCTGGCAGGGATAAGCGAGGGTTATCGGAGGATCAGTTCTTTTCATTACCGGTGGCCCTGTCCTGTGCTCTAGATTGCCCCGGCAGTGCCTGTCAGTCACCCTGTAACCCTGATTGCATCAAGGAGCAAACCAATGGATCTAGGCATCACCGGCCGCTGGGCCATCGTCTGCGCGGCCAGCCAAGGCCTTGGTAAAGGCTGCGCCGAAGCGCTGGGCAAAGAAGGCGTGAACCTGGTCATCAATGCCCGTACCCAGGCCACCCTGGAGCAGACCGCCAGCGAGTTGCGCAGGGCCTGCCCGGGCATCGAGGTCCATACCGTGGCAGGTGATGTGGCCGATCCCAAGGTGCGCCAGGCGCTGTTGGCGGCCTGCCCGCAGGTCGACATTCTGGTCAACAACGCCGGTGGCCCGCCACCAGGGGACTTCCGTGATTGGGGGCGTGATGACTGGCTTAAGGCGCTGGATGCCAACATGCTCACGCCCATCGAGCTGATCAAGGCGGTGGTCGATGGCATGGCCGAGCGGGGTTTTGGCCGGGTGGTGAACATCACCTCCGGCGCGGTGAAGGCACCGATCGACATGCTGGGTTTATCCAACGGTGCCCGCAGTGGCCTGACCGGATTCATTGCCGGCCTGGCCCGGCAGCAGCGCCTGGCGGGCCGCAATGTGACACTCAACAACCTGTTGCCTGGGGCGTTCGACACGGCGCGCCTGCAAAAGACCTTGAAGGCTGCGGGTGGTGATGTGGAAGTCATTGCCCAGGCGCGGCGCAAGGCCATTCCGGCATCGCGTTTTGGCGAAGCCGCGGAGTTTGGCGCGTATTGCGCATTTCTGTGCAGTGCGCATGCCGGGTACATCACCGGGCAGAACCTGCTGATCGATGGCGGGGCGTATCCGGGAACCTACTGACGCCGTTGGCGCTATTGCTTGCAGCCGCCTTCGCCCTCATGCAGCGCCAGGCTCTGGCGCAATTGTTCAATCATGGCCGCACGTAGCGCCTGCGGCGCCTGGATGCGGATCGAACCCGCCTGGGACAGCAGCCAGCCCATCAGCGCGCGGTTGTCGTCGACGGTGGCCACCAGCGCGGCGCCGCCGCCAGCCTGCGGCGTCAGTTGCATATCGACGGACAGGGGTGACTGTTCCAGGCGGCGGGCCAGCGCGTCATCGACCCAGGCATACAGTACAACGTGTGTCGGGGGGGTAAGTGCGTCGGGTTGCAGCTGCTGCGCTTCGCCGAGGCTCAAGCCCGGTTGCCAGTACCAGCCATAAGGCATGCCTTTACTGTTGCACTGCAGCGGGAACAGTGCGGCGAGCTCGACCAGGTCGCGCTCGACGGTGCGTTTGCTGGTGATATGGCCCACGGTTGTCAGGGCAGCCTGCAACTGGGTGGAGCTCATGCCTGGGTGGCGGCCGGGCAGCAATTTGAGCAGTTGCCACTGGCGGGCGATGGTGTGGCGGGTCGGGTGGCTGGGCAAAGGGCTCATCCTTGAAGACAGGCACCAAGCCTGCCTGGGTAGTGGCGTTTAGCTATTTTCCAGCATACCTTTTCCCCGAATGGGATCCAAGTTCTCGCACGCGCCCTTGGCTCGAGGCGTGGACGAGGCCTTTGTGGGAGATCGCCCAGCCCCTTTGACTGCGCCGTCGCGCAGAGAACTCAGCGTGCAAGCGGTCCGCGTACCCTGACAAAAAGGGCCGCCTTGCAGGTGTATTACGTGCGACTCCGAATGCTTGAGGCGTGTTCAACCATAGGTTGAAACCTGACAGGGGTGTAATTGAAGCCTTTGGTTTTATAGATGTTTTTTCGCAAGATTTTGATTTTTGTGTATTGCTTGTCTTGTTGTGGCTTGGGTACCGTGCTGACGGTTCCGCTATACGCTTTTACGATCGTTCGGGTTATATTTGAAAAACGTTGGCCAAACGACAGTTGCCCGTTTGGTCCAGGTTCTCCAGAGTGACAAGCGATAATGTGTATTTTTTCGTAGCGCTCAAAGCTGATTTTTTGGGTGGATAGGTGTTCGTAAAGTGCATCTGCATCCATTCCGGCGACCTTGGAATTTTCTCCGTGTGCATAGATATTGAGCGTTTTCATTTGCCAGAATCGTTTTCTGGATGTAAATACCCCCAAATTGTTCTCCCTCAGCAGAACCTTGCCTCGCATATGCCCCGTCGGATCAGAGGCATTTACAGGGTCCCCCCCCAGGTAAGCGTAGCAGTTGATACCACCAGCTCCGAATGGGCTCGCTGAATCAGGGTTTGCGAATCTCATCAGCATTGGGTTGTAGCCGCGATAGCCGTTACCTAATAAGTAATATGAGGTAGCAGGGTCGCAGTACTCTCCCTTGAACCCCGCAAGCATGCCGCCAGCCGCCTGAAAATATCCCCATGGACTGAAAACTACCGGTGCCGTGCTTTTGATGGTCAATAGCATCAAGGTCGAGCCTTTCACGTCACACGCTAGAAATGCTGTACGTTCGTGGCCCGATTGTTTATGTACAAAGAATAAAGCGTGAACGTTAGCTCGCAGAATCGAAGATGCACCGTTGTCTTGCAGGGTGGTGGTGATCTCATCATTGTTATATAGATATAACATTTAAGGGCTCCATTCCTTTGTTGTCTGGTTGATGATGGAGTCATTTATCTGATTCGAGCGTCATGTGCTACTGGTAAAAAAGCCAGGTGTTATTTCACCTTGCCATTGCACCCCGCGAGGCGCCGCCCCGGGGGTGCATGGCTGGAAATGATGAGGTGCGGCGGGGAACCTTCGATATGAAAGGGAACAAACAAAGCGGCCAGCGGCGCCCTCACAGGAAGGTGTGGCCCGAAACAGATGTTGAGCGCCTTTACATCCCACTCCGTCGCACATGCTTCACCAACACCTTCTCCAACAACTCCCACATCGCCGGGTCCGTACTGAACGCCACGTTGAAGCGCATCCAGCCGGTCGCCTTGGCGTCGACCATGAACAACTGCCCAGGCCCAAGCATGATGCCTTTCTCCAGCGCATCGTCCAGCAACGCTGCACTGTCGGGAATCGCCGGGTGGCGGGTCCAGATGTACATGCCTTCGTCCGATTCGGTGAACAGTTCGAAGCCCAATCGATGCAGATGCCGCCCAACTTCCTGATGCGCCTCGGCCAGGCGCTGGCGCAGGCGCTTGAGGTGCTTGCGCCAGCGCCCGTCGATGATCGCCGCATACACCACGCGCTCCATCACCTGCGAAGTGGTCAGGCCTGAGCGCATTTTCAGGTGCAGCAGTTTTTGCATCAGCTCGGGGCTGGCCAGCATGTAGCCGACCCGCACGTTGGGCGAAATGCTCTTGGAATAGCTGCCCACGTACACCACCTGCTGCAGATGGTCGAGGCTGGCCAGGCATGGCTGCGGCTCGGCGACCATGTCGGCGTACAGGTTGTTCTCCACCAGGCGGAAACCATGCTGGCTGGCAAGCTGCAGCAGGCGGTGCAACTGCGGCAGCGGGGTGCGCGAGCACGTCGGGCTGTGCAGGTGCGGCTGGGTGAAGAACGCCGTCGGGCGGTGGTGGGTGAGCAATTGCTCCAGCTGGTTCAGGTCGTAGCCGGCCGGTGTACGTGGCACACCTACCAGGGTTGCGCCTTGGGTGCGCAGGATGCTCATGAGGTTCGGGTAGCCGGGGTCGTCCACCAGCACCACATCGCCCGGGCGCACCAGTGTGCGTGCGGCCAGGTCCAGGGCCTGGCTGGCGCCGTGGGTGAGCATCAGCTGTGCCGGGTTGGCGACGATCGACAGCTCTTGTTGCAGGTTCTGTGCGGTCAGTGCACGCAGCTCCATCAGGCCCATGGGGTCGCCGTACCCCGACAACTCCAGCGGGCTGCCGGCCACCTGGCGCAGGCCGCGGCGCAGGCCGTCCTCGTACATCCAGTCGTTGGGCAGCCAGCCGCACCCCGGTTTGTACGGCAACTGGCGGATTTCGAAAATCTGCTGCAGGTACCACTCGGAGTTGAACGTTGGTCGACTGGTGTCGGCCTCGGTGTTGTGCTGCTCCAGCAGTTCGCCCGCCGCACGGTTGACGAAAAACCCCGCATTGCCACGGCTCACCAGCAGCCCCTGGGCGACCAGGCGGTCGTAGGCCTCGACCACGGTGAAGGTACTCACCGAATAGCTGGCGGCAAAGGCGCGGATCGACGGGACCTTGGCGCCTGGCTTGAGGGTTTGGTTGTCGATCAGCTCGCGCAGCCCATCGATGATCTGGTTGACCAGCGGGGTAGAGGAGTCTGGATGTATTTCGAACATTCGGGGCCTTCAGGGTGCGTATCGCCTGGCGTCTGCAGGGTGTACTGCATGGGCGACCTATACAGTGCAGTGCGAGATTCATGCCACTGTGCATGGCTCTCTGCGTTGGACATTTTTACATTAGGTGTCGGATATCGCCACATAAAGCATGTTCAGTTCGCCTCAGGCAGTCGCCCTGGGGCGCGTCAGCAGGCCGCCATGGAAGGCCTGCGTGTGTAAGTTCACACCATCCTGCCCGCATTAGCACTGATGTACAGGTGAAATCGCCAGCCATCGGGGTTTCACAGTTTTCCTTGGATAAAAAGAAGCACGGGGTACACAACTGATGGACGCAACATCCACAACCACCACCGCGAAAAGCGGGCACGAGAGCAAGCTCAGTGCCTCGCTGAAGTCGCGCCACCTGACGATGATGTCGATCGCCGGGGTTATTGGCGGCGCCTTGTTCGTCGGTTCCGGCAGCGTGATCCACAGTGCCGGCCCAGCCGCTGTCCTGGCCTACCTGGCAGGCGGCATCCTGGTGGTGCTGATCATGCGCATGCTGGGTGAAATGGCGACTTCCTCGCCTGACACCGGCTCGTTCTCAACCTACGCCGACCGCGCCATTGGCCGTTGGGCCGGTTTCACCATCGGCTGGCTGTACTGGTGGTACTGGGTCATTCTCATGGCCTGGGAAGCCTATGTGGCGGGCAAGATCCTGCATGGCTTCTTCCCCGACGTCAGCGTCAACGTGTTCGTGCTGGCCACGACCCTGTTGCTGATCACCGTCAACTTCTTCAACGTCAAGCACTACGGTGAGTTCGAGTTCTGGTTCGCCTTGATCAAGGTGATTGCGATCGTCTGCTTCCTGATCGTGTGTACCGCTGCCGTGATGAACATCTGGCAGTTCGGTGAAGTGCGCGGCATCAGCCACCTCACCGCCGAAGGCTTCATGCCCAATGGCATCACCACTGTGATCGGTGCCTTGCTCGGGGTGATGTTCGCCTTCCTCGGCGCCGAAATCGTCACCATCGCCGCTTCCGAAGCCAAGGACCCGGCTGCGCAGATCGTCAAGGCGACCAACTCGGTGGTCTGGCGTGTGTGCCTGTTCTACGTCGGCTCGATCTTCCTGATCGTCTGCCTGGTACCGTGGAACGACCCGCACCTCGGTGTTTCTGGCTATGGCGCCTATCGCCGTACCCTGGAACTGCTGGGCGTGCCGTATGCCGAGCTGCTGATGAACTTCGTGGTGCTGACTTCGGTGAGCAGCTGCCTGATCTCGGGCCACTACACCGCTTCGCGCATGCTGTTCTCCCTGGCCCAGCGTGGCGATGCGCCGTCGTTCTTCAAGATCACCCGCGCCGGCACCGGTGTACCGGTGTACGCGATCATGGGCTCGTGCGCCGTGGCCGTGGTGTGTGCATTGATCAACTTCAGCGAGACCCTGCGCCCCAAAGACGTGCTGGACACCCTGATGAACACCACCGGCATGATCGCCCTGCTGGTGTACCTGGTCATCGCCTTCTCGCAGCTGCGCATGCGCCGCAAGCTGATTGCCGAGGGCAAGGAAGTACGCCTGAAGATGTGGCTGTTCCCGTGGCTGACCTACCTGGTGATCGCGTTCATCGTGGCTGCCCTGGTCACCATGGCCTTCATGCCTGACTACCAGATTCTGGTCATTTCTACCGGTATCGCTGCGGCGGTCGTGGTGGCGATGGGTGTGGTGCACCAGATCCGCTCTGGTAGCAAGCAGCACTAAGCGTCACTCGCGTCTGGAAACGGCCGGCTCCCTTGGGGACCCGGCCGTTTCGCGTTGTTGGGCCTGGGCTTTTTCTGCTGGCATGTGGAAACGCTGGTTCATCCACGGTGAACCGAGCAGGGCGGCCGCAGCGATCAGGGCCAGGATGGCGAGGGCGATGTAGGTCTTCAAGGGCGTGCGCATGCAAGGACTGACTTCAAGCAGAGGTGATCAGTTCCGGGGTAATCCGTTCGCAACCGTCCCGCCGGGCGACAGATGGCATATGCTAGGCACATTGCCCGCCCAAAGGAGCCGCACATGGCCTGGTCCGCCAACCAGTATTCCCTGTTCGAAGACGAACGCACACGCGCCGTACGCGACCTGATTGCCGCCATCCCGCCACGGCCGGTGCGCCACGCCACCGACCTGGGGTGCGGCCCCGGTAACTCGACCGAAGTGCTGCTGCAACGTTACCCCGATGCTCAGGTGACGGCGCTGGACAGCGACCCGGACATGATCGACAAGGCCCGTGAGCGCAAGCGGCTGTGCATCCCGCGTGTGCGCACGGTCATTGCCGACATTGCCGGCTGGGCTGCCCCCGAGCCGCAGGACCTGATCCTGGCCAATGCCTCGCTGCAATGGGTACCTGACCACGCCTTGCTGTATCCGCACCTGGTGCGCCAGCTCAGCGAAGGCGCCAGCCTGGCCGTGCAGACCCCGGACAACCTCGACGAGCCGGCCCATCGGCAGTTGCGCGAGATCGCAAGCCAAGGCCCCTGGGCGGCGAAGTTCGTTGACCTGCAGCTGCCGCCACGGCACAACGCGGCGTTCTACTACGACTTGCTCAGCCCGCTGTGCGCACGGGTGGACGTGTGGCGCACCACCTATCATCACCCGTTGGTGGGGGGCGCCGAAGCGGTAGTGGAATGGTTCAAGGGCTCGGCGTTGCGGCCTTATCTGGCCAGGCTTGATGAGCAGGAGCAGGCCGACTTCCTGCAGATGTACCTGCAGGCCATGCAGCGCGATTATCCGCCGGCCTCTGATGGCAAGGTCCTGTTGCCCTTCCCGCGGTTGTTCGTGATCGCTACCCGCTAGGACGGCGCCAGCGCCAGGCCACGTAGCTGTAGATGCCAAGGTTCAGCGCCAGCACGAGGGTGCCCAGCAGCAGCTGGATCTGCGGGGTCAGGCCGGCGGGGTAGATCAGTGGCCAGACGTAGTGCTCGACGAAGCTGCCCTGGTAACCTGCGTCACCGGCGGCATTGCGCATGCGGTTTTCCCAGGTGGTGAGCGGGCAGCCCAGGTGCAGGCACTCCACCGCCAGGCCCCAGGCCAGGGCCGGCAAGTGCAGCAACAGGGCAGGGCGCCAGCGCAGCACCAGCAGCCCCCCGAACAGCACCAGCAGGATGAAGGCCAGGTGCAGCAGCACCAGGGTGTCGGCGGCAAGGCGGTAGAGCATGGGGTGGGCGCCCGGGGATTGGGGTTATCCCAGCATAGTCGGGTTGCCTGATCTGGCCCCTTCACGGGCTCGCCCGCTCCCACAGCATCACCACAGATTCCGGATGCCGCGCAGGACCTGTGGGAGCGGGCGAGCCCGCGAAAAGGCCAGCACAGGCCTACCCCCCTTCCTCGACCATCTGCAGGAAAGTCGCCACCACCCGGCGTGTACGCTGCTCGCTCAGGCACACCAGGGTCTCGGTCAAATGCCGCTGGCAATCGACAATCGGCAACGCACACACCCGCGCATCGGCACCGAACTCCGCCGCCGACACCACGCCCACACCAATCCCTACCACTACCGCTTCACGCGCCGCTTCCCGGCCTTCCACCTGGATCGCAGCGCGTATCCGCAGGCCGGCACGTTGCATCTCTTCTTCCAGCGTTTGCCGCGTTACCGAGCCGGGCTCGCGCAGCACCAGTGGCGTGTCGTCCAGGTCGGCCAGGCTGATCGAGCCACGGCTGGCCCATGGGTGGTGGTGGGAAACGAACGCCACCATCGGGTCACGACGCAGCGGCAGGCAATGCAGGCGCTCATCGTCGACATCCCGCCCCAGCAGGGCCAGGTCGGCCTGATAGCTGAACAGCCGCGCCAGCGATTCGTCGGTATTGCCCGTTTCAATCTTCACCTGGATACCTGGATAACGCTGGCAGAAGCGGGCGATCTGCGGCAGCACGTGCACCGGCGCATCCACTGCCAGCACCAGGCTGCCGGTGTGCAGCGCACGCGAGTCGTGCAGCAGCTCCTGTGCCTCGGCCTCGCAGGCGAACAGGCGTTGGCTGATGCCCAGCAGCCGCTCACCAAGGTCGGTGAGCTGCACCGAGCGTTTGTTGCGGTGGAACAGCAATACGCCGAAGCGCTCTTCCAGTTTGCGCACCTGATCGGACACCGCAGGCTGGGTAAGAAACAGCCTTTCTGCAGCGCGGGTAAAGCTGCCGTGCACGGCCACCGCGTGGAAAGCCTTGAGTTGAGCGTGGGAAACCGACATGACGACCTCAGTAACAAGCTGGGCTTATGTGTGTAATACGATAAATCGATTTTATTTATCTTACAGCAACTGTTTCCATGGATTTCAGCCCGACGCTGGCACCACGAATGCCGCCAGGGCCATGGCGCTCACACGGCGCCACCTGACCCGATGACAGCCTCGTCATCGCTGTGCGTAACACAAGAACAAGACAGGCGTTTCTTCACATTCTGCCGGCACACTTGAGCAAGAGGTCAGACTTACATGAATCAATCCCTAGCCGCGTTCAAACGCTGGCGCATCCAGATTTTCGCCATCACCTGGCTGGCTTACGCCGCCTTCTACTTCACCCGCAAAGCCTTCTCGGTGGCCAAACTGGGCATCGCCGAAGACCCAGGCTTCATGCTCGACAAGGCCGCCATGGCCAACCTGGATGCCATCTACCTGGCCGCCTATGCCGTGGGCCAATTCACCTGGGGCATGCTTGCCGACCGCTTCGGCCCGCGCGTGGTCGTGCTGGGCGGGTTGCTGATTTCTGCGGCGGCGGCAGTGGTGATGGGCAGTTACGCAACCTTCCCGATCTTCGCCACCTGCATGCTGGTACAGGGCCTGGCGCAATCCACCGGCTGGGCCGGCTTGTGCAAGAACATCGGCAGCTTCTTCCCGGCTTCGCAGCGCGGGCGGGTGCTGGGCCTGTGGAGTTCCTGCTATGCCTTCGGCGGCCTGGTGGCCTCGCCGTTCGCGGGCTGGTGGGCCTACACCCTGGTGGGCACCTGGCATGCGGCGTTCTTCTCCAGCGCGGTCGTGGTGGCGCTGGTGGCGGTGCTGTTCTTCTTCCTGCAGCGCAACAAACCCGAGGACGTCGGCTTGCCGGCGGTTGAGCCCGAGCCGCAAAGCATGGCCCCGGCCGACAACCTGTGCAGCGTGTGGGCACCCCTGCGGGAAATCTTGCGCAACCGCACGGTGTTGACCCTGGGCCTGGCGTATTTTCTGCTGAAGCCGGCCCGCTACGCCATCTTGCTGTGGGGCCCTGTGATCGTCTTCGAGCAGATGCCCTCGGTGGGCAAAGTGGGCGCGGCAATCATCCCGACTGCTTTCGAACTGGCCGGGCTGCTTGGCCCGATCATGATCGGCCTGGCCTCGGACAAACTGTTTGGCGCCCGGCGCATGCCGGCCTGCGTGATCAGCCTGGTGCTGCTGACCTTGACACTGGCGGCGTTCATGGCGGCCATGCACACCGGCAGCGTGCTGCTGGTGGTGGCGCTGCTGTTCGTCATGGGCCTGACCCTGTACGGGCCGGACTCGATGATCAGCGGCGCTGCAGCCATCGACTTCGGCACCGCCAAGGCCGGCGCCACCGCAGCAGGTTTCGTCAACGGCTGTGGCTCGGTGGGCGCGGTGCTGGGTGGGCTGCTGCCGGGTTACTTCGACGGCGTCACGGTGTTCATCGTGTTCGCGGGCTGTGCGCTGTTCTCGGCGCTGGTGTTGCTGCCGCACTGGAACAGCCGCCCGGCCAGCAGCGCGCAAGGCACCGACGTGGCACCGAACACCAGCATGGCAATCAAGCCACTGCGTACTTAAAGGAAAGCGAGCGAATGAGACCCTTCTGGCTGCAACAGGCCCTGGATTCGGCGCAGGAGGCGGTATGCCCGCCGCTGCAAGGCGATACCCGTTGCGATGTGTGCATTGTCGGCGGCGGCTACACCGGCCTGTGGACGGCACTGATGCTCAAGGAAGCGGTACCGGCCCTGGATGTGGTGCTGATCGAGGCCGACATCTGTGGTGCCGGTGCCAGCGGCCGCAATGGGGGGTGTGCGTTGTCCTGGTCGGCCAAGTACTTCACCCTCGAACGCCTGTTCGGGGCGGCGGAGGCGGTGCGGCTGGTGCGCGAGTCGGAGCGCAGCATCGCAGACATCGGTGTGTTCTGCGCGGCCAATGGCATCGACTGCGACTACCGCCTGGACGGCACGCTGTACACGGCCACCAACGCAGCGCAGGTCGGTGCCACCGACGCGGTGATCGCCGCGTTGGAGCACAAGGGCATCAACTCGTTCCGCCGCTTGCCGCTGGAGCAGGTGCAGCGCCTGGCCGGTTCGGCACGGCACCTGGAGGGCTGGTTCTCGCCGGCCGCCGCCACCGTGCAGCCTGGCAAACTGGTGCGCGGCCTGCGCCGCGTGGCCTTGCAGCGCGGCGTGCGCCTCTACGAAGGCACCGCCATGACCGGCCTGGAGCACGGCGCCCCGGTGCAGGTACGCACGGCCCACGGCACGCTGCGCGCCGACCGTGTAGTGCTGGGCCTCAATGCCTGGATGGCGCGCGTCTTCCCGCAGTTCGAGCGCAGTGTGGCGATCGTTTCCAGCGACATGGTCATTACCGAACCGTGCCCCGAGCTGCTGCGCCAGATCGGCCTGGACAGCGGCATCAGCGTGCTCGACTCGCGTATTTTCGTGCACTACTACCACAACACCTCCGATGGCCGGCTGATGCTCGGCAAGGGCGGCAACACGTTTGCCTATGGCGGGCGCATGTTGCCGGTGTTCGACCAGCCGTCGCCGTATCGGCGGTTGCTGCGCGAAAGCCTTGGCGGCTTTTTCCCGGCCTTGGCCGAGGTGCCACTGGCGGCCAGCTGGAACGGGCCGTCGGATCGCTCGGTAACCGGCCTGCCGTTCTTTGGTCGGTTGGACGGGCAGGGCAACGTGTTCTACGGCTTTGGTTACTCCGGCAGCGGTGTTGGCCCGTGCCACATGGGCGGGCAGATTCTTTCGTCGCTGGCGCTGGGGCTGGACAACCCGTGGACCCGGTCGCCGCTGGTCAAAGGGCCGCTGGGGCTGTTCCCGCCCGAGCCTATCCGCTACCTGGGCTCGCTGATGGTGCGCAATGCCATCCGCCGCAAGGAGCAGGCCGAAGATCGTGGTGTGCGCCCGCGAAGGCTGGACGTGCGGTTGGCGCGGTTTGCTGCAGCGGCGGGCAAGGCCGATAAAGGCTGATGAGATTTCTTGTCGATCCCATGCTCGAGGGCGTATAAAATGCACCCACTTTTGGCCGGTCGCTTCCTGAACCGGCCGCTGAAACAAGAGAGTCGACATGGGCGCACAGTGGAAAGCCAAACATAGAGAAACAGCGGCCAATGCCAAAGGCAAGATCATGGGCAAGCTGTCCAAGGAAATCCAGATCGCGGCCAAGTCGGGTGCCGATCCCGACATGAACCCGCGCCTGCGCCTGGCCATCGTCCAAGCCAAGAAGGCTTCGATGACCCGCGAGACCCTGGATCGGGCAATCCGCAAGGGCGCAGGCCTGGACGGTGATGCCGTGCAATACCATGCGGTGAGCTATGAAGGTTTCGCACCGCACCAGGTACCGCTGATCGTCGAGTGCCTGACCGACAACATCAACCGCACCGTCGCGCAGATCCGCGTGCTGTTCCGCAAGGGCCAGCTGGGTGCCAGCGGTTCGGTAGCGTGGGACTTCAACCATGTCGGCCTGATCGAAGCCACGCCTGCGAGCGCGGACGCTGATCCGGAAATGGCCGCGATCGAAGCCGGTGCCCAGGACTTCGAGGAAGGTGAAGAAGAGGGCTCGACCCTGTTCATCACCGACACCACCGACCTGGACGCGGTGCAGAAGGCCCTGCCGGAGCATGGTTTCACCGTGACTGCGGCAAAAATCGGCTACACCCCTAAAAACCCGGTAAGCGCGGCCAGCCTGAGTGCTGAAGCGTTGGCCGAGGTCGAAGCGTTCCTCGAGGCGATCGACGAGCACGATGACGTGCAGAACGTCTATGTTGGCCTGACTGAATAAACGTCGAGGCCGCGTTGCGGCCTGTTCGCGGGCAAGCCCGCTCCCGCAGGTTTTCACGATGCTGAACGATGTGAGAACACTGTGGGAGCGGGCTTGCCCGCGAATAGGCTTTTGAATTCCACCGCAGGGAGCCTGCATGAACCCCACCTTCGCCTCCCTCAGCCTCGCCCACCTGCGTACCCTCGACCACCTGTTGCAGCTTAAAAACCTCAGCCACGCGGCCGAGCGCCTGGGCGTCAGCCAATCGGCCCTGAGCCGCCAGTTGGCCCACCTGCGCGAAGCCTTCGATGATCCATTGCTGGTGCGCCAAGGGCGTGGTTACGTGCTTAGCGAACACGCCGAAGCCCTGGTCGAGCCTTTGCGCCAGGTGCTCGAAGAACTGCACGCGCTGCGCCAGCCCGCCATCTTCGACCCGGCGCGTTGCGAGCGGCGGTTCTGCCTGGCCGCTTCGGATTATGTGGCCGAGCACATGCTGCCGCTGCTGGTGGCGGCCCTGGAGCGCGAAGCGCCAGGTGTGTCGCTGGAGTATCGCACCTGGCAGGCAGGCCAGTACGCCTTGCTGGCCAGCGGAGAAATCGACCTGGCGACCACCTTGTTCGACGAGTCGCCGCCCAACCTGCATGGGCGGCTGCTGGGTGAGGACCGCGCGGTATGCCTGATGCGCCAGGATCACCCGCTGGCCGCGCAGGCCGCGCTCAGCCAGGCCGACTACCTGGCGTACAAGCATGTGCGCATTTCGGGCGGTGGCGACAAGGACAGCTTCATCGACCGGCACTTGCGCGCACAGGGCCTGCAGCGGCGGGTCAGCCTGGAAGTGCCGTTCTTCTGCGCCACGGTACAAGTGATTGCCAACAGTCAGGCAGTGGCCACGGTCCCCGAGCATATTGCCCGGCAGTTGTGCCGTTTACATCACCTGGCCTGGCGGCCACTGGGCTTCATTGACCACAGCCAGCGCTATTGGGTGGTGTGGCACCAGCGCCTGCAGGCCTCGGCCGAGCACCGCTGGTTGCGCAACCGGGTGTTCGAGCTGTGGCGTCAGTCGCAGTTCGGGGTGCAGGGTGGGCATGCGGGTTTGCCATAGCAGCTATGCGTGAAGCGGGGTTATTCGGCTGGGGATAGGTGCCTAGACTGGAGCATTGTGTTGATTGTGCGGCTTCTTCGCGGCTGTAGGCGCGGGTTTACCCGCGAAAGGGCCAGCACAGGCGATGGATAACCCCAGGAGAGCTAGCGTGACCCCCGAACAATTCCGCCAGTACGGCCACCAACTGATCGACCTGATTGCCGACTACCGCCAGACCGTGGGCGAACGCCCGGTCATGGCCCAGGTCGAACCTGGCTATCTCAAGGCCGCCTTGCCCGCAACTGCCCCTCAACAAGGCGAACCTTTCGCGGCCATTCTCGACGACGTCAATAACCTGGTCATGCCCGGCCTTTCCCATTGGCAGCACCCGGATTTCTATGGCTATTTCCCTTCCAATGGCACCCTGTCCTCGGTGTTGGGGGACTTCCTCAGTACCGGTCTGGGCGTGCTGGGCCTGTCCTGGCAATCCAGCCCGGCCCTGAGCGAACTGGAAGAAACCACCCTCGACTGGCTGCGCCAGTTGCTTGGCCTGTCTGGCCAGTGGAGTGGGGTGATCCAGGACACTGCCTCGACCAGCACCCTGGTGGCGCTGATCAGTGCCCGTGAACGCGCCACTGACTACGCCTTGGTACGTGGTGGCCTGCAGGCCGAGCCCAAGCCTTTGATCGTGTATGTCAGCGCCCACGCCCACAGCTCGGTGGACAAGGCTGCACTGCTGGCAGGTTTTGGCCGCGACAATATCCGCCTGATCCCCACTGACGACCGCTACGCCCTTCACCCAGAAGCACTGCAGGCGGCGATCGCGCAGGACTTGGCTGCCGGCAACCAGCCCTGCGCCGTGGTTGCCACCACCGGCACCACGACGACCACAGCCCTTGACCCGCTGCGTGCGGTGGGCGAAATCGCCCAGGCCAATGGGCTGTGGTTGCACGTTGATTCGGCCATGGCCGGCTCGGCGATGATCCTGCCCGAGTGCCGCTGGATGTGGGACGGCATCGAGCTGGCCGATTCGGTGGTGGTCAACGCGCACAAATGGCTGGGTGTGGCCTTCGATTGCTCGATCTACTACGTGCGCGATCCGCAGCACCTGATTCGAGTGATGAGCACCAATCCCAGCTACCTGCAGTCGGCGGTGGATGGCGAGGTGAAGAACCTGCGCGACTGGGGCATTCCGCTGGGCCGTCGGTTCCGTGCGTTGAAGCTGTGGTTCATGTTGCGCAGCGAGGGTGTCGACGCATTGCAGGCGCGGCTGCGGCGTGACCTGGACAATGCCCAGTGGCTGGCGGGGCAGGTCGAGGCGGCGGCGGAGTGGGAAGTGTTGGCGCCGGTACAGCTGCAAACCTTGTGCATTCGCCATCGACCGGCGGGGCTTGAAGGGGAGGCGCTGGATGCGCATACCAAGGGTTGGGCCGAGCGGTTGAATGCATCCGGCGATGCTTATGTGACGCCGGCTACACTGGACGGGCGGTGGATGGTGCGGGTTTCGATTGGTGCGCTGCCGACCGAGCGGGGGGATGTGCAGCGGCTGTGGGCACGTCTGCAGGACGTGATCAAGGGCTGAAGCCTTCGCGGGCAAGCCCGCTCTCTAGGGATCGCATCAGGGCTGAAGCCAGTACGGTACCTGTGTGAGCGGGCTTGCCCGTGAAGGGGCTGCAAGGCAGCCCCTGCAATCTATCAGTGGCTCACCGCCTGAAAGCTACCTTTACGGCTGGCTTCATAGGCAGCCTTTTCCATCGGCTTGGCGTCTGGGTTGCCCAGGTCGTCCATTGCCAGGCGGTGGGTTTCCGGGGCAATGTAGGCCGCCAGGGCGCACACGCCGGTGATGAAGAAGGCCAGCCCACCGACTACCAGCGGAATGTTGTCCGAGCCGGGTGGGGCAACCATTGCGAACAGCGCGGGCAGCATGGCGGTCAGCATGGTGCCGATGTTCTGCGCGATGGCCATGGCCGTAACGCGGTAGCGGGTGTGGAACAGCTCTGGGTAGAAGCTTGGGAACACCGCGTTGTAACCCTGGTAGACCATGCCCCACATGACGATCGAGGCGGCGAACGCCATTGGCACGTTCTGGATGCTGATCGCATACAGGTAGACGAAGGCCAGCAGGCCAGAGCCCAGGCAGCCAGCGATCATGGTCGGGCGACGGCCGATCTTGTCCGACAGGTTGCCCACGAACGGGATCACCAGCACCGCGACGATGTTGCCGACCACCGGAATCCACAGGTACACGCTCTTGTCGAAGCCGATGCCATACGCCGGCTGCACCGCGTAGGCCGCACCGAAGATGGTGGCCACGACCGGGATCACGTTCATCAGGGCCATGAACATCACCAGCACCATGTGCTTCCAGCTGTGGCGGAAGGCCTCGCTGATGGGCGACTTGGCAACCTTGTCCTGTTTCTCTTCTTGCACGAACGCTGGGGTTTCGTGCACTTCCTTGCGGATGATGAAGCCGGCAATCAGCACGATGGCGCTCATCAGGAACGGAATGCGCCAGCCCCATTCGGTAAAGGCTTCGCTAGGCATGAAGTAAGCCAGTGGCAGGAATACCGCCGCCGCCAGAACCTGGCCCGCTTGCACACCTTGCAGGGTGAAACTGGCGTAGTAGCCTCTTCGGCCAAACGGCGCGTGCTCCATGATCATCGAGCTGGCACCGGAAATTTCCCCGGCCACGGCAAAGCCCTGGATCAGGCGCAACACCACCAGCAAGGCCGGTGCGAGGTAGCCGATGTCGTGGTAGGTGGGTAGCAGGCCGACAGCCATGGTCGACAGGCCCATCAGGAACATGCACAGCAGCAGGACGTTCTTGCGACCGCGGGTGTCACCCCAGTGGCCCAGTACGAAGGCGCCGATCGGGCGTGCCAGGTAGCCCACGCCATAGGTGGCCAACGAGGCAATGATGGCCATTTTCGGGTCGGTGTTAGGGAAGAAAATCTGCGGGAAAATCAGCGCAGCGGCCTGGGCGTAGATGAAGAAGTCGTAGTACTCGAGTGCCGAGCCTATCCATCCACTGGCGGTCGCTTTCTTTGCTTGCGAGCTGGAGTGAGCCATCGTTGTCTCCGTTGTTATTGTTGTTTGCGCAGGTTCCGCCAGAGGTTATGCCAAGGCAGGAGGCAACGGTCGGTGTGCCTGCGTCTGTGGTCCATGTTGACCACGGGCCCGCGGTCTAGCAATTCGCTAAAACGGGTTTTGTGCGATAATCGAACGCAAAACTAACCATTCCGTACAAAGGGATTGAAGCGACGACTTTACCTGCGAATAATCGATCGTGCCATAAACTGTGACAGGGGTTGTTTGCCCGAATGGCACCGTATTCCTCCAACAACAAGGAACTCCCGCCATGCAGCGTTCGATCGCTACCGTGTCCTTGAGCGGCACTCTGCCGGAAAAGCTCGAAGCCATCGCCGCCGCCGGTTTTGACGGCGTCGAGATCTTCGAGAACGATCTGCTCTATTACGCTGGCAGTCCGCGCCAGGTGCGCCAGATGTGCGCCGACCTGGGCATTGCCATCACCTTGTTCCAGCCCTTCCGCGACTTTGAAGGCTGCCGCCGTGACCGCCTGCAGAAAAACCTCGACCGCGCCGAACGCAAGTTCGACCTGATGCAGGAGCTGGGAACCGACCTGGTGCTGGTGTGCAGCAACGTCCAGGCCGATGCCCTGGGTGACGAGCAACTGTTGGTCGACGACCTGCGCCTGCTGGGCGAACATGCCGGCAAGCGAGGCCTGCGCATTGGTTACGAAGCGCTGGCCTGGGGCCGCCACGTCAACACTTACCAGCAAGTGTGGAACCTGGTGCGCCAGGCCGACCACCCGGCACTCGGGGTGATCCTCGACAGCTTCCACACCTTGTCGCTCAAAGGTGACCCAAGCGCGATCCGCGACATCCCCGGCGACAAGATCTTCTTCGTGCAAATGGCCGATGCGCCGATCCTGGCCATGGATGTGCTGGAGTGGAGCCGCCACTTTCGCTGCTTCCCGGGGCAGGGCGAAATGGACATGGCCGGTTTCCTGGCGCCGATCCTCGCCACGGGTTACCGTGGCCCGCTGTCGCTGGAAATCTTCAATGACGGCTTCCGCGCCGCACCGACTCGGCAGAATGCCGCCGACGGCTTGCGTTCGCTGCTGTACCTCGAAGAGCAGACCCGCTTGCGCCTGGAGCAGGAAAACACGCCGATCGAACCTGGCGTGCTGTTCTCCCCGCCGCCGGCCAGCGCTTATGACGGCGTGGAGTTCCTGGAGTTCGCGGTCGACGAAGCCGTCGGCGCGCGCCTGGGCAACTGGCTGAAGCGCCTGGGCTTTGCCGAAGCCGGCAAGCACCGCAGCAAAGAAGTGCAACTGCTGCGCCAGGGTGATATCAACATTGTGCTGAACGCCGAACCGTATTCCTTTGGCCACAACTTCTTCGAGGCCCATGGCCCGTCGCTGTGCGCCACTGCGCTGCGGGTCAAGGACCAGCAAGCGGCCCTGAAGCGGGCCACCGCCTTCCGTGGCCAGCCGTTCCGCGGCCTGGTCGGCCCCAACGAATGCGAAGTGCCGGCGGTGCGTGCGCCCGATGGCAGCCTGCTGTACCTGGTAGAGCAGGGCACTGCCGGCCACACCCTGTACGACACCGACTTCAGCCTGGACAACAACGCAACCGCTACCGGCGGCCTGCGCCGCATCGACCACATGGCGCTGGCCTTGCCGGCCGAGTCGCTGGACAGCTGGGTGCTGTTCTACAAGAGCTTGTTCGACTTCGCCGCCGACGACGAAGTGGTGCTGCCCGACCCGTATGGCCTGGTCAAGAGCCGCGCCCTGCGCAGCCAGTGCGGCACCTTGCGCCTGCCGCTGAACATCTCGGAAAACCGCAACACCGCCATCGCCCATGCGCTGTCAAGCTACCGTGGTTCGGGCGTGCATCACATCGCTTTCGATTGTGACGACATCTTCCGCGAAGTGGCGCGGGCCAAGCTGGCAGGGGTACCGCTGCTGGAAATCCCGCTGAACTACTACGACGACCTGGCGGCGCGTTTCGATTTCGACGACGAGTTCCTCAGCGAACTGGCGTACTACAACGTGCTGTACGACCGTGACGCTCAAGGTGGTGAGCTGTTCCACGTCTATACCGAGCCGTTCGAGGAGCGTTTCTTCTTCGAGATCATCCAGCGCAAGGCGGGGTACGCCGGTTACGGCGCTGCCAACGTTGCGGTGCGCCTGGCAGCCATGGCCAAGGCCCGTAGCGGAGCGGCACGCAAGCCGGTGCTGTAGTCGCCTGCACCGGCCTGTCTTGTGGGAGCGGGGTGAACCCCGCTTCCACAGGATCGTTACGGCCCGATTCAGTGACGCTCAGCCACCATCAACAACGACTGCGGCACCGCGCTCTGCGGGTGCTGCGGTTCCTGCAGACTGACCAGTCTCAACCCCGCCATGTCCAGCGCATTCAGCCAGCTGGCCAGGGTGCGGAAATACCAAGGCATCGGTTGCCAATCCCCGGCGAACCCGGCAAAAGACTCCTCTCGCCAGCCATCCTGATAAGCCCCACCGGCCACGCTCCACGGGTGCAGGGTCTGGATCACCAGCGCACCGCCTGGCACCAGCAAAGTACGCATGGCCGACAACAGTTCAATGATGTCCTGGTGCAACAGCGCGAAGTTGGCGCAGATCACGTCATAGTCCTTGCCAACATGTACCTTCGCCTCAGCCAGCTGCGCATAGCTGGCCAGGTGCACCTCACCCGCGCCCGCAGCCCGCGCTGCATCCACCAGGGTGCTGTCGCCGTCGACGCCCACGGCCTCGATACCCCGGCTGGCCAGCGCGCGCAGCAGCCAGCCCTCACCGCAGCCCAGGTCGAGCACCCGTTCGGGCTGGCGGCCGAGGATGGCCAGCAGGATGGCCTGGTCGGTGACCTGGCGACGGCTTTCGATGGCGCCGCTGCGTACGGCGTCGATCCAGACTTGGGCGTTATGGTGCCAACTGTCGAGCAAGGCGTCTTCAGGGTTGCGCATGATCGGCTCCATCAGCGGAAAAGGTGAAGGGCAAGCCCGGCAACGGCGCAGCCGATCAACACGTGTATCACCCCGCGCTTGTAGCGGAACAGCGCCACAGCCGCCGCGAGCGCTATCACAGCCGAGGACCAGTGGAACGCCCCATCGAACCCGGCCGGCCACAGCACGTGGTAGCCGAAGAACAGCGCAAGGTTGAGGATTACCCCCACCACCGCCGCAGTGATCCCGGTCAGTGGGGCGGTGAACTTCAGTGTGTTGTGGGTCGACTCCACCAGCGGGCCTCCGGCGAGGATGAACAGGAACGAGGGCAGGAAGGTGAACCAGGTCACCAGGCTCGCTGCCACTGCGCCCGCGAGGAACGCCTGGTGGGCGCCGAACATCGGCTGCAGGTAGCCGCCGACGAAACCGACAAAGGCCACCACCATGATCAGCGGCCCGGGCGTGGTCTCGCCCAGCGCCAGGCCATCGATCATCTGCGTGGGCGACAGCCAGCCATAGTGGCCGACAGCTCCTTGATAGACATAGGGCAGCACCGCATAGGCACCGCCGAAAGTCAGCAGCGCCGCCTTGGTGAAGAACCAGCCCATTTGCGTCAGTGTGCCGTGCCAGCCAAAGGCCGCCATCAGCAGGCCCATGGGCAGAAGCCAAAGCGCTGCAACTGCCAGCAGCAAAGTCACCAGGCGGCCCCAGCTGAAGCGGGCGTGCGCGGGTATCGGGGTATCGTCGTCGATCAACGCCGGGCGCTGGCGGGGGCTGGCTGCGCTGTGGCCACCACCGGGCGCGAACTGTGCCGGCAGTAGTCGGCCGCCGACATAACCCAGCAGTGCGGCCGCCAGCACGATCAGCGGGAAGGGGACGTCAAGCGCGAAAATGGCCACGAACGAGGCCGCGGCAATGGCCCATAACCAGCCGTTCTTCAGCACCCGCGTGCCAATGCGATGGGCGGCATGCACGACGATGGCGGTCACGGCCGGCTTGATCCCTTCGAAAATCCCGGCGACCACCGGTACTTCGCTCCAGGTCAGGTACACCCACGACAGGCCTATCAGGATGAGCAGCGACGGGAGCACGAACAGAGCGCCGGCCATCACCCCGCCCCAGGTGCGGTGCATCAGCCAGCCGATGTAGGTGGCCAGTTGCTGGGCCTCGGGCCCGGGCAGCAACATGCAGTAGTTGAGGGCATGCAGGAAACGCCGTTCACTGATCCAGCGGCGCCGCTCCACCAGCTCCTGGTGCATGATCGCAATCTGCCCGGCCGGGCCGCCGAAACTGACGAAACCCAGCTTCAGCCAGAACAGCAATGCCTGGGCCAGGCCGACAGAGGCGGGTGTTTGCCCGGCAGTTGCTTGCAGGTGTTCAGCCATGCGGTGTGCCCTTGCTTTCAGCCAGTCGCAGCGCGTTGGCGCTTGATTCGGTACATGTGCCCGTCAGCATGGCGCAGTAACATGTCGGCATCGTTGCCGTCTTCGGGAAAGCGGGCCACGCCAATACTGCAGGACGGTGCATCGATGCCGGCAAACTCGGCATCGAGCGGTTCAGCCATGACCGCGAGAATGTACTGCACGTGCGTGGCAATGGCCTCCGGCGACGGGCAATCGGGCAATAACACGGTGAATTCGTCACCGCCCATCCGCGCTACCGTGCCAGCCGCCCCTACGCAGCTTTCCAGGCGGCGGGCCAGTGTGCACAGGACCCGGTCACCCACGCTGTGGCCGTGGTTGTCGTTGATCTGCTTGAAGTCATTGATATCGAGGAACAGCAAGGCCAGCCTGCGGTTGTGACGCCGGGCCGCGGCCAGGGCAGTGTCCAGCCGTTCATTGAACATGGCGCGGTTGGCCAGCCGGGTCAGAGGGTCATGATGGGCGAGGAAGCGCAGTTCGTCTTCGGCCTTGCGCTGGGCGGTAACGTCCCGCGCCACGCCGATACGCGCTTGGGCCTCCTCGGACCAGCAGGCCGCCCACAGAATGTGCACCACGCTGCCGTCCTTACGCAGGTAACGGTTGCAAAAGTCGTAGTGCGGCTGGCCGTTCATCACCCGCATGATCGAGGCGCGCGTGGCCGCGAGGTCGTCAGGGTGCATGTAGCGGGTAATCGGCGTGCCGATCAGTTCGCAGGCCTCGTAGCCCAGCAGTGTCTTGCAGGCATCACTGACGAACACGATCTGGTTGTCCCTGTCGACCACGAATACCGTGTCTAGCATCAGGTGGATCAGCCTGGGATACAACGCTTGCAGGTCTACGGGCATGGCTCAGGGTGTCCGCGGCAGGGTGACCGATCATAGCCTGAAGGAATACGTCGCAGCTACGGCAGCTTGCAGGGCGTGTGCCCCTTCCTTGAAACGGGCAACGACCGCATCGAAAGGGGTGGGTCTCGTGGATCGTTGCCACCGGTCAGGCCTTGCTGGCCTGTTCGCAGTACAAGGCTGCTCGTGCAGGGGCACTTCATTGCTTGAGGTCGCTATCAATTGCTGACTATCAGCTCCGGCCCCAGGTAATCATTGATCTGCTCGATATCATCATCCCCCAGGCTGCCCACCGACGAGGCCAGCCGCAGGCGCGACATCAGGTAGTTGAGCTTGGCCTCGAACAGGTCATGGCGAGCGTCATACAGCAGCTCCTCGGCATTGAGCACATCCGAGTTGGTGCTGGTGCCACCTTCCTTGAAGCCCTTGCGGGTCGAGGTCAGCGAACGCTCGTTGGAGGTCACGGCCTTTTCCAGTGCCTGAATGCGCAGGGCGCCACTCTGCACGCCACGGTACTCGCGGGTCGTGTTGGAAATCACCTCCTGGCGAGTGGCGTCCAGTTCATCCAGGGCCTTGGCGCTGTTGGCGCTGGCCTGGCGGGTCAGGGCACGGGTGCTGCCACCGCTGTACAGCGGGATGTTCAGCTCCAGCCCGATCGAGCTGTAGTGGTTGCGCTGGTTCAGCTCGGAAATCGACTGGCTGCTGCCTGCGGTGTAACCCGCCACGAAATCCAGGGTCGGGTAATGCCCGGCGCGGGCGCGCTTGACTTCTTCCTCGGCCAGCGCGTAGCTGTGCCGGCGCGCATGAATCAGCGGGCTGTCAGCCTGGGCCTTGACCAGCCACTCCTGCAGGTTGCCCGGCATCAGCGGCGGGGTGCTGAAGCCCGCCTGCAGGGTGGTCAACGCCTGCGGGGTTTCACCAATGTATTCCTCCAGCTTGCGCCGGGCGTTGACCAGGTTGTCCTGGGCGTCGATCAGGTCGGCCTCGGCCAGGTCGCGCCGGGCCACCGATTCGTCGACGTCGGTGATGGTGCCGGCGCCCAGTTCCTTGCGCCGCTTCGCCGATGCCAGCTGTTCCTCGAACGCGTTCAGCTTGGCCTTGGCCAGGGTGATGGTTTCGCTGGCCAGCAGCACGTCGAAGTAAGCGTCGGCCAGGCGCACCGCTGCGTCCTGGCTCTTGGCATCGAACACCGCCACGCTGTAGTCGGCGCGTTGCTGGCCCTGGCGGTACTCGGCCATCTTCTGCTTGTTGAACAGCGGCTGGCGCAGGCGCACGTTGGCGCCCTTGGAGTCATAGTCGAGGTCATTGTCCTGGCCATTCTGGCGCTGGCTGCCATTGACCTGATTGAAGTAGGCCGAGGCGTTGATCTGCGGCAGCAGGCCGGCCTCGCCGATGGCGCGGTTTTCGCCACCGGCTTGTTTTTCATGCACGGCGGCGCGGTAGATCGGGCCCTGGTACTGCAACAGGTCCCAGGCTTGCTTCAGGTCCATGGCACTGGCCTGTACGGCAACTCCCAGCAGGCACACCATCAGGCATGGGCGTTTCATGTCATTGCTCCTTGAACGCGGCATCCACACGCTCGAGCATTGGTTTGAGCAGGTAGCTGAGCAGGTTGCGCTCGCCGGTCTTGATGGTGACGGTGGCAGGCATGCCGGGTCGGATGTGGTTGCTGCCCAGCAGGCCCATGCCGGCCGGCGTCACTTCGACCTGGGCCAGGTAGAACGGCTGCTTGCTTTCTTCATCGAGCAGCCGGTCGGCGGAAATGGTTTTTACCCGGCCGGGAATGTTCGGTGTCTGCGCATGGTTGAAGGCCGGGAAAGCGATGTCCACGGCAAGGCCTGGGACCATCTTGTCGATCGCCTGCACCGGGATCATCGCATCGACCTGCAGCGGCTGGTCGAGCGGCACCACCTCCATGATCTTGGCCCCGGGCTGGATGATGCCGCCGACCGTGGCGATGCTCAGGCCCTGCACCATGCCGTCGATCGGCGAGCGGATCACCGTGTGGGTCACTTCATAGTCCAGTGCGCGCAAGCGATCGGCCAGGGTGGTGTTTTCCTTGGCGGTATCGGTCAGTTGCGACTCCACCTCCTTCAGGTAATCGTGCTGGCGCTGCAGGATGCGCAGCTTGATCTCGGTGGCCTGGCTGCGCGCCCGGGCAATGTTATTGAGGTTTTCGGCCTGGCCGGCGGACAGGTCGGCATTGCTGCGCTCCAGCTCCAGCAGGCGATTGCGGGGTACATAACCTTCGGCGGCCAGTACCCGGGTGCCTTGCAGTTCCTGGTTGAGGAAGCCGATCTGCGAGGCGCGGGCGCCGTACACCTGCTGCAGGCCCTTCAGTTGCACTGCCGAGGCCGTGAGGTTTTCTTCAAGGATGCTCAGTTCACCGGCAAGGCCCGCGCGGCGGGTATCGAGCAGGCGCTGTTGCAGGTCCATGGCGGCCAGCAGGCGTGGGTCATTGGCGTAGTGTTCCAGCAGGGCAGGGTCGAACGTCACGGTATCGCGGCCATCGCGCTCGGCTTCCAGGCGGTTTTCCACGGTCTTGCTGACGATGTACTGGGCGCTGAGTGCGCCTTGTTCGGCCACCGCACGCAGGGCATCGAGGCGTACCACTTCCTGGCCTTTCTTCACCACATCGCCTTCGCGCACCATGATCGCTTCAACGGTGCCCCCGCTCAGGTGCTGGACCGCCTTTCGGTTGCTGGTGACCTTGACCGTACCGGTGGCGACCACGCCGGCGTCCAGTGGCGCCAGGCAGGACCACAGCAGGAAGCCGCCGAAGCCGGCGATGACCAGCCATACGCCCCAGCGTACCGGGCGGCCCGCGTCCAGGTCGATCAGGTGGCTGGTCTCGGCAGGGATCAGTTCGGCATGTTGAGTCATCTGCATGGTTGGTTACTCCCGTACTTTGACCGAAGCCAGCGGTGCCGCAGCCGTTGCCGGAATCACCGCGGCCTTGCGCAGCGCGGCGAACACTTCGTCGCGGCTGCCAAGCATGTGCACACCACCGTCGCGCAGCATCAGTATCTGGTCGACCGCGCACAGCACATTGGGCCGGTGGGAAATCAGCACCACCGTGGCGCCGCGTGCCTTGAGCTCGGCCAGGGCATCGACCAGGGCTTTTTCACCCACGTCATCGAGGTTGGCGTTGGGCTCGTCCAGCACCACCAGGTTGGGCTCGCCATACAGGGCGCGGGCCAGGGCGATGCGTTGCTTCTGGCCGCCAGACAATGGGCTGCCATCGGCGGCCAGGCGGGTGTCGTAACCCTGCGGGAAGCGCAGGATCATGTCGTGTACACCGCTGCTGCGGGCAGCACGGATCACCGCGTCGCTGTCCACCTCGGCAAAGCGGGCGATGTTTTCGGCGATGGTGCCTTCGAACAGCTCCACGTCCTGCGGCAGGTAGCCCAGCCACGGGCCCAGTTCGGCCTTGTTCCAGGTGAAGATATCGGCGCCGTCCAGGCGCACCTTGCCGGCCTGGGCCGGCCACACACCTACCAGCAGGCGGGCGAGGGTGGACTTGCCCGAGGCCGAAGGGCCGATGACACCCAGGCTGTCACCCGGGGCCAGGCTGAAGCTCACCCCGCGTACGATGCTGGTGCTGCCGCCAGGGGCGCCGGCGATCACGTTCTCCACGGCCAGCATGCCCATCGGCCGCTGCAGCGACATGCTCGGTGGCCGTTGCGGGTAGTCCTGCAGCAGGTCATTGAGCCTGCCCCAGGCCAGGCGGCAGCCCAGCAGTTGCTTCCACGCGGCGATCACCTGTTCCACCGGGCCCAGGGCTCGGCCGGTCAGGATCGAGCAGGCGATCATCATGCCGGGGGTGATCGTGCCCTCGATCGCCAGCAGCGCGCCGGTGCCGAGGATCAGCGACTGCAGGGTGATGCGCACGAAGCGCCCGGTGCTGCTGATCAGCGCCGCGCGGTCGGAGGCCAGGGTCTGCATCTGCAGGATACGCAAGTGGCCCTGGTACCAGCGCTTGCCGATTGACGGCAGCATGCCCATGGCTTCGATCACTTCTGCGTTGCGCAGGTTGTTGTTGGCGTAGCTGGCTGACGACATGGCTGCCTGGTTGGCTTCGGCCAAGGGCTTTTGCGTAGCCTTTTCAGTGAGGTAGGCCAGGCCGACGAGGATCAGCGAGCCAATCGTGGTGACCAGCCCGAGCCAGGGGTGGATCAGGTAGCAAACCAGCAGGTAGATCGGTGTCCAGGGGGCATCGAAGAACGCGAACAGGCCGTTGCCGGTGAGAAACTGCCGTACCTGCGCCAAGTCCTGCAGGGCCTGGGCCGGGTTACCGCCGGCACGGCTCAGGTTGCGTTCGAAGGCAGCGCTGAAGAGGCGCCGGTTCAGGCTCATGTCCAGGCCGTTGCCCACCCTTATCAACACCCGGGTGCGGACCATCTCCAGGGCCGACATCAGCAGGAACAGCCCGACCACCAGCAAGGTGAGCATGCCCAAGGTCGTGACATTGCGGCTGACCAGGGCGCGGTCGTACACCTGCAACATATAAATGGCTGGCGTCAACATCATGACGTTTATCACACCGCTGAAGGCGGCCAGGGCGTAGAAGCTGCGGCGCAAGCGAAACAGCACGTCGGCCAGCTCGGAGCGGGTGCGTGGTGGCTTAACCATCGGGGGGCCTCCCTTCATCACAAAGCGGGAAGCCCTTGCGGCGCCCCGTAAAACGGTAGTTGTGGCTTCTTGGTCGGCTCGCAGGCGGGTCGCTCTGATGGCGATATTGGCCAAAACGCTGCGTTGCTCCCACATGCAGCAGCGTAGGTTGCAACGAAACATTCGGTAATATCATTTTGCTCTATAAATACTTTGAACTTTTCATAAGTCACAGAAAAACAGTGAGTTGCATCGAATTATCATTGGTCGAGATTTTTTTGACGAAATATTGACAAGCTTTTGGCCTACGACTTTAGTCTGAAGTATTCGGGCCCTGTGCGAGCTGGGATCGATGCACGTGCGTTACACCTGTTGCGCACGTTTTACAGGGCCCCTCCTGCAACGCGGGGCCAGCTTGCCAAGAAGAGGCCAGAGGTTTCAGCACACGAGTGCTGGGCTACTGAGCCCGGTACACCCAACCAGATTCTGCGCACGTCAACACTGACTGGGCGCGGGAAGGACCCTGTTGCCCTGTGTCATCTCCGGACAGATCGAGGGCAACTGCAATGGCCAATTTCAGCAAGTCGGACCTTGAATTCATCCTCAAACAGATCTTCATCGCTGAGGCACACGCCGATGGCGCCAGCCTGATCGACCTGTTGCCCAACAGCCAGGTACCCTTTGGCCTGCGCACGGTGGATGGCAGCTACAACAACCTGGTCACCGGGCAGAGCGAGTTCGGCGCAGCCGACAACTCGTTCCTGCGCCTGCTCGAAGCGTCTTACCGCGCCAACTATGTCGGCACCGGCAATGTCGTCGATTCGCAACCGCGCACCATCAGCAACCTGATCGTCGACCAGACAGCCAACAACCCGGCCGCCGTCGAGGCCAACGGCGGTGCCGCGCCGGTGATGAGCCCTGGTATCGATGGCGTGTTCGGCACCGCTGACGACAAGCCTGTGTTCCTCATCCCCAACGTGTCGCCAGACGCCGGGCTGACCGCCGGCTTCAACGCCTGGATGACCTTCTTCGGTCAGTTCTTCGACCACGGCCTGGACCTGGTCAGCAAGAGCAGCACCGACATCGTGTTCATCCCGCTGCGCCCGGACGACCCCCTGTTCGTGGCCGGCAGCCCGACCAACTTCATGGTGCTGTCCCGCGCCGTGCGCACCGCCGGCGCCGATGGCGTGGTGGGTACCGCCGACGATAGCCAGCCCAACACCACCTCGCCCTTCGTCGACCAGAGCCAGACCTACAGCTCGCACCCGTCGCACCAGGTGTTTCTGCGCGAATACACGGTCAACGCCGCAGGTGAGCCGGTGGCAACCGGGCGCCTGATCACCAACCGTGATCTGGGCGCCGATGGCAAGTTCGGCACCGCCGACGATGGCAACGGCGAAAGCGGTGGCATGGCCACCTGGGCAGTGGTCAAGGCCCAGGCCCGCGACCTGCTGGGTATCGACCTGACCGATGCTGACGTGCATAGCGTGCCGCTGCTGGCCACCGATGCCTACGGCAACTTCCTGCGCGGACCCAACGGCATGCCGCAGGTGGTCATGCGCGTGAACAACGGCGCCGATGGCATTGCTGGCACCGCCGATGACGTCACCCAGCTGGTCGAGGGCGACCGCAATGCACCGATCAGCCTGGCCAATGCCGTGAGCACCGGGCATGGCTTCCTTGACGACATCGCCCACAATGCCGCACCGGTGTTAGTCGGGGGGGCGCTGCAGGCTGACGCCGACACCCTGGTGGGCAACGCGCAGCCGGTCGGGCAGGGTGGCAACAACCTGACCTACGACAATGAATTGCTCGACGCGCACTACATCGCCGGTGACGGCCGGGTGAACGAGAACATCGGCCTGACTGCCGTGCACCATGTGTTCCACTCCGAGCACAACCGCCTGGTGCAGCAGACCAAGGACACCCTGCTGGCCGCGGGCGACCTGGCGTTCCTCAATGAGTGGCTGATCGACGACGTAACCGCTATCCCCACCACGCCTGCCGACATCGCCGCGCTGGTGTGGGATGGCGAGCGGCTGTTCCAGGCCGCCAAGTTCGGCACCGAGATGCAGTACCAGCACCTGGTGTTCGAAGAGTTCGCCCGCACCATCCAGCCGCAGATCGACGAGTTCCTCGCCCCCAACGGCTACGACACCTCGATCAACCCGGCCATCCTCGCCGAGTTCGCCCATGTGGTGTACCGCTTCGGCCACTCGATGCTGACCGAAACCGTCGACCGCTACGACCCGGCGTTCAACCCGGTTTCTGCCGACCCGGCCAACCCCGACCAGCAGTTGGGCCTGATTGCCGCGTTCCTCAACCCGCTGGCATTCGCCGGTAGCGGGGCCACGGCCGATGAAGCGGCGGGCGCAATCATCCGCGGCGTTACCCGCCAGGTGGGCAACGAGATTGACGAGTTCGTCACCGAAGCCCTGCGCAACAACCTGCTCGGCCTGCCACTTGACCTGCCTGCGCTGAACATCGCCCGCGGTCGTGATACCGGCATCCCCAGCCTGAACGAGGCCCGCCGCGAGTTCTATGCCGCCACCGGCGACAGCCAGCTCAAGCCCTACATCAGCTGGGTCGACTTTGCCGATCACCTCAAGCACCCGGCGTCGCTGATCAACTTCATTGCCGCCTACGGCACCCACAGCAGCATTACCGGGGCCACCACCGAGGCCGCCAAGCGCGCCGCCGCCGTGGCACTGGTACTTGGCGGAGACGGCGCACCCCTCGACCGCCTCGACTTCCTCAACGGCACCGGTGCCTATGCCAACGTGACGCTGGCCGGCGCGGACGGCATCGCCGGCACGGCCGACGACATTGCCGGGGTGACCGTGACCGGGGTCGACGCCATCGACTTCTGGGTCGGCGGCCTGGCCGAGAAGAAAATGCCGTTCGGCGGCATGCTCGGCTCCAGCTTCAACTTTGTCTTCGAAACCCAGCTGGAAGCGCTGCAGAACGGTGACCGCTTCTACTACCTGTCGCGCACGGCGGGCATGAATTTTGGTACGGAGCTGGAAAACAACTCCTTCGCCAAGCTGATCATGGCCAACTCTGACGTCACCCACCTGTCCAACACCGTGTTCCTCACGCCCACGTTCACCCTGGAAGTGAACCAGGCCAACCAGTTCACCGGGCTGGGTGCCGACGGCAAGGCCGACCCCACTGGCGGCATCGAGATCAACGGGGTTGAAATCGTTCCGTTGGTGATCCGCGATAACCCCGATACTGTCGGGCCAGACGGCAACTTCCTGCATTACACCGGTGAAGACCATGTGGTGCTGGGTGGCACCGCTGGCAACGACATCATCATCTCCAGCGAAGGCGACGACACCCTCTATGGCGATGCCGGTGATGACGTGCTCGAAGGCGGCGCCGGCAACGACGCGGTGCTGGGTGGCGCGGGCGACGACATCATCACCGATTCGTTCGGCGACAACCGCCTGGAAGGCAACGCCGGCAACGACGTGATCGTCGCTGGCAGCATGGGGGTCGCCGGTAACCTGATCCTGGGCGGCGATGGCCAGGACTTCATCATCACCACCGAGGACATCAGCACCACCTTCGGTGGCCTGGGCGACGACTTCATCCTCGGCGCCAAGACCAACCTGCCACCTACCGGTAACGAAGGTGACGACTGGATCGAGAAGGGCACCCAGGACGGCGCACCTGGTGACAACTTCGCACCCTTGCTGGGTGACGAAGTCATTGGCAACGACATCTTCGTCGGGGGCGGCGGCTTTGACGAAATGATCGGTGAGGGCGGCGACGATATCTTCGTCGGCAGCGATGCCCAAGACAAAATGGACGGCATGTCCGGTTTCGACTGGGTCACCAACAAGAATGACCGCGTGGGTGTCACCGTGGACCTCAGCCTGGCCGCCTTGGCTCAGCCCCATGGCAACGCGCCTAACCAGAACGCTGGCGTGTTCAACCCGGTGGGCGCTTCGCCGGCATCGATTCTGGACAGGTTCGCCGAGGTCGAAGGGGTGTCCGGTTCGGCCTACGCCGATGTGCTCAAGGGCGACGACGTCGATGCCGTGACCATTCTCAACCATGGCGGCGCCACCGGCAGTGCGCTGACCAACGTGGCGCTGATACGTGGGCTGCAGCAGTTCCTGGCAGATGCCGGCCTGCCCACCACCGGCTTTGCCACCGGCAACATCATGCTCGGCGGCAATGGCAGTGACCTGATCGAAGGCCGGGGTGGCGATGACCTGATCGATGGCGACAAGTGGCTCAACGTGCGCATCGCCGTTTACGCCCCTGGCGACGTCGACCACACCGGCCCGGAAATCGCCAGCTTCGACAGCATGGCCGACATGATTCCGTTCATGCTTGACCGCACCTACAACCCCGGTCAACTCAAGGCCGTGCGCGAAATCCTGCCCGGGACCTCGACCGGCGGGGCCGCCTTCGACACGGCAATATTCTCTGGGCTACAGAGCGAGTACGTGGTGACCCAGAACACCAAGGGCACCGCCGATGTTGCCGACGACGTCTGGACCGTGACCGATACTGTGGCCGGCCGCGATGGCGTCGATACCCTGTTGCACATCGAACGCCTGCAGTTTGCCGATAGCCAGCGCGTACTGGTGGAGGGGGTGAACGCACAACCCACCGGCAGCCCGACCCTGCTCGACGGCAACGGCGGTGAGATTACCGTGGGTGACATGCTGACGGTGAGCGTGGCCGCCGTGCGCGACGCCGACAATATCAGTGCGGGCAACCCGACGGGCTCGCTCGCCGACCGTTCGGTGTCCTACTACTGGCAGTTCGAGGCCGACCCGGGCAGCGGTGTGTTCCAGGACATCATCCTGCTACCGGCCGGCGACCTGGCCTTCCAGAGCGCCGATGGCACTTCGTTCAAGGTGTCGCCAGACCTGGCCGGGCTGAGCCTGCGGGTCAAGGCGATCTATCAGGATGCCCATGGCACCACCGAAGTGCTGTACTCGCAGCCTACCACCGTGGTGCAACCTGGCGCGCCCGTGGTGCCGACAGCGGCCACCCCGGTGGTGGATGCCAGTGACGGCGGTGCCGGCCTGCACATGGTGCGCTCCGACCTGAACTTCATCCTCGCGCAAATCAAGATTGCCGAGGCCGATGCCG
This sequence comes from Pseudomonas sp. GLN_2, assembly GCF_043106005.1. Lineage (NCBI taxonomy): Bacteria > Pseudomonadati > Pseudomonadota > Gammaproteobacteria > Pseudomonadales > Pseudomonadaceae > Pseudomonas > Pseudomonas sp. GLN_2. The sequence goes on from NZ_JBICMC010000103.1 coordinate 111,833, forward strand.
CCGGGCAGGACATCCTCTCGCTGATCCCCAACGTCCGCGCAGCCATGGGCCTGCGTGCGGTGGATGGCTCGAACAACAACCTGATGAACCTGAACGGCAACAACAACACCCAATACGGTGCCGCCGACAACGTCTTCCCGCGCGTGACCGACCCGGTATTCAACCCGGCCGAAGGTGCGCCAGCCGGTTTCTTCGGCCCAGGTTCCCCCGCGATCCCGGGCTCGTCGTACCAGCAGACCAGCGGGCCGGTGTTCGATTCACAGCCACGTACCATCAGCAACCTGATTGTCGACCAGACCTCCAACAACCCGGCAGCCTATGCCACCGCGTATGACCCGGGTGCCGATGGCGTGCTCAACTTCGGCGCCGCAGGCAACGACGACGTGCTCAAGGATGGCGTGCGCATCGTCGCCAGCCCGGGCATGGACGGCCAGTTCGGCACCACCGACGACCATGACGTGTACCTGTTCGAGAACACCGCTGCCGATGCCGGGCTGTCTGCGCCGTTCAACGCCTGGATGACCTTCTTCGGGCAGTTTTTCGACCATGGCCTGGACCTGGTTACCAAGGGCGGCTCCGGTACCATCTACATCCCGCTGCAACCGGATGACCCGCTGTACGTGGAGGGTGGCTTCACCAACTTCATGGTGGTAACCCGTGCCACCAACCTGCCTGGGCCGGACGGTATCCTTGGCAACGCCGACGACATCCGCGAACACACCAACACCACCACGCCGTTCGTCGACCAGAACCAGACCTACAGCTCGCATCCCTCGCACCAGGTGTTCCTGCGCGCCTATGTCATGACTGACGACGGCCCGGTCGCCACGGGCCGGTTGATCACCAATCGCGACCTGGGCGCTGATGGGCGGTTCGGCACGGCTGACGACACCGAGATCGGCGGCATGGCCACCTGGAAGGTGGTCAAGGCCCAGGCCCGCGACCTGCTCGGCATCAACCTGACCGATGCCGACGTCGACAACGTGCCGCTGCTGGCCACCGACGCCTACGGCAACTTCATCAAAGGGCCCAACGGCTACCCGATGGTGGTGATGAAAGGCCTGGACGGTATTGCCGGCACTGCTGATGACCAGGAGGTCGAAGGCAACCCGCTGGCGCCGCTCGACCTGACCAACGCCGTGCGTACCGGGCACCAGTTCCTTGCCGACATCGCCCACAATGCCGTGCCGGTGTTCAGTGGCGGCGTGCTGGCGCCGGATGCCGACAACGTGGCCGGCAATGCCGTGCCGGTCAACCCGCAGACCGGTGCCAACCTGGCCTACGACAACGAACTGCTGGACGCGCACTACATCGCCGGTGACGGCCGGGTCAACGAGAACATCGGCCTGACCGCCGTGCATGCGATCTTCCACTCCGAGCATAACCGGCTGGTGGCGCAGACCATGGACACCGTGCTCGACTCGGGTGACCTGGCCTTCCTCAACGAATGGCTGCTCAACCCCGTCAGCGCCTTGCCAGTCACCCCGGCCGAGATCGATGCCCTGGTGTGGAATGGCGAGCGGCTGTTCCAGGCGGCCAAGTTCGGCACCGAAATGCAGTACCAGCACCTGGTGTTCGAGGAGTTCGCCCGCACCGTGCAACCTCGGGTCGACCTGTTCTTTGCCCCGACCCAGGTGTACGACGTCGACCTCGATGCCTCGATCGTGGCCGAGTTCGCCCACACCGTGTACCGCTTTGGCCACTCGATGCTGACCGAGACTGTCGACCGCTTCGACATCGACTTCAACGTCATCCAGGACCCGGCCAGCGCCAACCCCGACCAGCAACTGGGGCTGATCGCGGCCTTCCTCAACCCGCTGGCTTATGCCGCCAGTGGCGTAACCCCCGAGGACGCCACCAGCGCCATCGTGCGCGGGGTCACTCGCCAGGCCGGTAACGAAATCGACGAGTTCGTCACCGAGGCGCTGCGCAACAACCTGCTCGGCCTGCCGCTGGACCTGCCAGCGATCAACATCGCCCGTGGCCGCGACGTCGGTATCCCTTCGCTGAACGCTGTGCGCCGGGAAATCTACGGGCAAACCGGCGATACCCAGCTCAAGCCGTACACCAGCTGGGTCGACCTGGTGCAACACCTGAAGCACCCAGAGTCGCTGATCAACTTCATCGCGGCCTACGGCACCCACAGCACCATCACCGCTGCCACCACCCTGCTGGAAAAACGCGCCGCGGCCATGGCCCTGGTGTTCGGCGGCGATGGCGCACCCGCCGACCGCATGGACTTCCTCAACAGCAGCGGCGCCTGGGCCAACGTGACCCTGCCCGGCAAGGACGGTGTACTGGGTACTGCCGATGACCTCAAGGCAGTCACCGTGACCGGTGTCGATGCCATCGACCTGTGGATCGGCGGCCTGGCGGAAGCAAAAGCGCCATTTGGCGGCATGCTCGGCAGCACCTTCAACTTCGTATTCGAGAACCAGATGGAGAAACTGCAGGACGGCGACCGCTTCTACTATTTGGAGCGCACCGCGGGCCTGTCGATGAATGCCGAGCTGGAAAGTAACTCGTTCGCCAAGCTGATCATGGCCAACAGCTCAGCCACCCACCTGCCAGGCCTGGTGTTCTCCGACCCTGGCTTCTACCTGGAACTGGACCAGACCAAGCAGTACAACGAGGGCCTTGGCAGCGCCGACCCGCTGGGCGAAAACGGCGAGCAGGTGGTGTTCCGCGACAGCCCGCTGACGGCTGGCCCGGACACCCACTACATCCGCTATGCCGGTGCCGAGCACATCGTGCTGGGCGGCACCAACGGGGACGATATTCTGGTCTCCAGCGAAGGCGACGACACGGTCTGGGGTGATGCCGGCAACGACCGCATCGAGGGGGGTGACGGTAACGACCAGCTGCGCGGTGGGGCCGGCGACGACATCATCAGCGACATGGGCGGTGACGACAACATCCAGGGCGGCGACGGCAACGATGTGTTGCACGGCGGTAATGGCGTCAACCTGATCATCGGCGGTTTCGGCAATGACTTCATCGTCACCGGTGAGGACGCCTCCGAAGCCATTGGCGGTCAGGGCAATGACTTCATCCTCGGCAGCAAGGCCAACGAGCAGGACATGGGCAACGAAGGTGACGACTGGATCGAGAAGGGCACCTCGGACGGCGCGCCTGGCGACAACTTCGACCCGCTCGGCAACGACCCCGTCATCGGCAATGACGTATACATCGGCGGCAACGAGAACGACAAGTTCAACGGTGAAGGCGGCGACGACATCATGGTCGGCAGCCTGGGGTTCGGCGACCGTTACATTGGTGGCTCGGGCTATGACTGGGCAACCTTCAAGGACTTGGCCCAGGGCGTGTCCATCGACATGAGCGACCGCTTCTTCGATGTGCCACTGGTACCGGGTTCGGGCGCTTCGACGCTGGTGCGCTTCGACATCATGGAAGGCCTGTCGGGCTCGGCGCATGGCGACTTCCTGCGCGGCGACAGCGAAGACGCCACCTCGCTGCCTACTGCAGGTGCTAACGGCAGCGTGCTGACCAACATCAGCCTGATCGACGGCCTGGCCGGCCTGCTGGCGGCCGGGGCGACCTTCTATGACGGCGGTAACATCATCCTCGGCGGCAGCGGTAGCGACCTGCTCGAGGGTCGGGGTGGCGACGATATCCTCGACGGCGACAAGTGGCTGAACGTGCGCATCAGCGTACGCGCCAACCCTGATGGCACAGGCCCGGAAATCGCCAGCTTCAACAGCATGGAGCCGATGGTGCCGTTCATGCTCAATGGCACCTACAAGCCGGGCCAGCTGGTGATCGTGCGGGAGATCCTCAGCGGCACCGACCACTACGACACGGCGGTGTACTCTGGGGTGTCCACCGACTACAGCGTGGTGGTCGATGGCAACTCGGTGATCGTCACCGACCTGGTGGCCGGTCGCGATGGCGTCGACCACCTGACCGGCATCGAGCGCCTGCAGTTCTCTGACAGTTCGCAGGCCTCTGGCGTCGGTACGGCAGTCAACGCCGGCCCCACCGGCCACCTGGCGATTCTCGATGCTAGCACCGGCCTGCGCGACGATACGCCAGTCAGTGGCCAGCTGTTGAGGGTAAGCAACCTCGCCGTGCATGACGCGGACAATGTCAGCGCAACCAATGCGACCGGTGCGGTGAACGGCCCCGTGGCCTACTACTGGCAAGTCGAGGCGCTGCCGGGTTCCGGGGTTTATGAAGACATCACGGTTGTGGCCGCTGGTGAAGCGACACGGGTCACCGGTACGACCTACCGCGTCACGGACGACGTCGCCGGCCTGAACATCCGCGTGCGTGCGGTGTACCAGGATGCCAAGGGCACGCTGGAAATCGTCGATTCGACGCCGAACAGCGCGCCGAGCGCCGGGCCGTCCGTGACCGGGCTGCTGGTGCAGAATCAGACGCTCACCGCCAACCCGGCCACCATCGTCGATGCCGACGGCCTGAGCAACCCTCAGTTCACCTTCCAGTGGCAGTCCAACCGGGGTGTCGGTTGGGTCAACATCGCCGGCGCCATCAGCAGCACGTTCGTCCTGACCCAGGCGCAAGTGGGGCAGAACATGCGGGTGGTGGTCAGCTACGTGGATGACTTTGGCGTGCAGGAAAGCGTCGCCTCCGACATTCTCGACCCGGTGGCCAACGTCAACGATGCGTCGACCGGTGCGTTGCTGATCAGCGACACCACGCCCGACCAAGGCCAGACGCTGACCGCGCTCACCGGCGCAATTGCCGACATCGACGGCCTGGGGGCCTTCAGCTTCCAGTGGCAGCAAGGCACCGGCGGCACCTTCACCGATATTGCCGGGGCCACGGCGGCCACCTTCACCCCCGGCTTCACCCAGGGTAACCAGCAGCTACGGGTGATCGTGCGCTACACCGACGGCTTCGGCACCCTGGAGTCGCTGACCTCGGCGGCGACCGCTGCAGTCACCGTGCCACCGGGTGTTGTACTGGTTGGTACCAATGGAGCCAACACCCTGACCGGTGGCGCAGGCAATGACGTGATCTCGGGCTTGGGCGGCAACGACACGCTCAACGGCCTGGGCGGCAGCGACCAGCTGTTCGGTGGCATTGGCAACGACATCCTCAATGGCGGTGACGACCCTGACTTCCTCAATGGCGAGGATGGCAACGACACCCTCAACGGCGGGCTTGGCGCAGATGCCATGAACGGTGGTGCCGGCAACGATACCTTCCTGGTCGACAACGCCGGGGATACCGTCACCGAGGCACTCAACGGTGGCACGGACCAGGTGCAGACCAGCCTGGCCAGCTACACCCTGGGCGCCAACGTCGAGAACCTGGCCTATACCGGCAGCAACGCCTTTACCGGTACCGGTAACGCGCTGGCCAACACCCTCACGGGGGGGGCCGGCAACGACCTGCTCAACGGCGGTGCGGGTGCCGACCGCTTGGTGGGTGGCGTGGGCAACGACACCTATGTGGTGGATGACGCCGGGGATGTAGTGGTCGAGGCGACGGGGGCCGGTACGGACCTTGTACGTACCACGCTGGCCAGCCACACCATGGCCGCCAACGTCGAGAACCTGGCCTATACCGGGGTGGGCAACTTCACCGGCACGGGTAACGGGCTGGCCAACATCATCGACGGTGGGGCAGGTAATGACACGCTCAGCGGCGACGGCGGTAACGATGTGCTCAACGGCAATGCCGGCAACGACATCCTCAACGGCGACGTCGGGAACGACCAGCTGTTCGGCGGCCTGGGTGACGACCAACTGCGCGGTGGGGGAGGTGACGACAGCCTCGATGCCGGTGGCGGCAACGACACGTTGCTGGGGCAGGCCGGTAACGACAACCTGAACGGGGGCGCTGGCGATGACAGCCTGGATGGCGGCAACGGCAATGACACCCTGCAGGGCGGCGATGGTAACGACACATTGTTCGGCGACGTGGGTAACGACACCCTGATCGGGGGGACGGGCAACGACTTCCTCAACGGTGCGGCAGGTAACGATACGGTGGTGGGTGGGGCCGGTAACGACACCCTGATCGCCACCGATGGCAACGATGTGTTCCAGTTCGCTGCAGGCTTTGGCAACGACCTGATCATCAATTTCGATGCCATTGCGGCGGGTGGCCAGGACCGGCTGGATATCACCGCCCTCAACATCACCGCAGCCACCTTTGGCGCCAGTGTGACCATCGCCGATGTTGGTGCGGACACCTTGGTAAGTATCGGTGCTGCCGACGCCATACGTTTGGTGGGGGTGGCAGATGCAACCACGGTGACCGCCGCAGACTTCATCCTGGCCGGTTGAGGGGCGCTGGGGTTAGCGGTTACGGGTACAACAGGGGGGCTGCGCAGCAGCCCCTTTTTCCGCGCAAAGAGTCGCCGAATGGTTCTCCGGGCCTGCCCAGCGACCACGGCAGTTGCTTCGCGTTATACTTCGCGCCTTTTGCCCGTGCCGGAATCCGCCCATGCGCCAGGTTTTGCTCATCGTCGATGTTCAGTCCACCTTCAGCCCACCCGAGTGGCTGGTCGATGGTTTGCGGCGGTTGTCAGCGAACATTCCCACCATAGCCTCGGTCGAGTTGCACGATGAACAGGTCACGCCGTTCGAGCGCCAGCTGGGTTGGCACCCGGCGGCCGAGGACGAAAGCCTGGTCGAGGCCGACCAGGTGTTCGTCAAGCATGGCTATGGGCAAAGTGCTGAAGCTATCGACTACATCCGGCAACTGGGTGTCGAGCGGGTGCTGGTGTGTGGGTTGCAGACCGAAACCTGCGTGCTGGCCGCCGGCTTTGCCCTGTTCGATGCAGGGCTGATGCCCACGCTGGTGACAGACATGACAGTAGGGTCATCGCTGGACCGCTCGGGCAAGCTGGGGATCGACCTGTGGAAGCACCACTTCCGCCAGGTCACCACCTCGGTCGAGGTACTGGCTGAACTGGCCGGGCGCGCGTAGTGCATGCGCTGGCGGGTCATCTTCGTTCAGGCGGAGGTGACGCGTTCAGCTGGATCGGCTCCACGCGCCTGGTGTTGCTTGCGCCTGCAGGTAAACAGCAGGCGCAACAGGATGTTCCAGCAATAGCTCACCAGTACCCCTCCAGCGAGTGCCAGGGCCACCTCGAACAGCGGGTGCCTGAAAACATGCTCCGCCACCGACTCGAACTGGAAATGCGTCAGGTAGATATACAAGGTTGACGATGCGATCACCGCACCTGCCCGTGCAACCAGGGCGGGTACTGGCACCGAGCGGAACCAGACAAGCGCCAGTATCGCTGGCAGGGCGATGTCGACATAGCGTGTGAGCGCTTGCCAGCCAACACCGGCAACCGCCATCAGGTCCTGCTCGCCAACCACCAGCACGGCCACCGCACTGGCCACCCATTTGCGTGAGGTCGTGTCGGCATGGTGCACGGCCATGCCCAGCACCATCACCGCCAGGAAGTGCTGGGGTACCCGGTTGAGCAGGGCACTGGCGTCGAACACGAACTGGTTGAGGAGCACATCCAACGCCACCAGTGCACAGGCAGCGATGATCAGCCAGCGAAACGGGTCGGCAACCAGCACCTGGCGCACGCGCTTGATCGACAGCACCAGGCCAATGATCACGATCATCTGCACCAACACTTCGATGTACCAATAGTTGAACAGGCTGACCTCGCTGGCGGGGAACCAGTTGGAAACCAGCAGCAGCGATTGCCAATGCAGCCGGTCGAATACCAGCTGGATCAATGCGGTGTACAACAGTGTTGGCACCACGATGGCTGCCAGTGACCTTAGCAGCGTGCGTGCATCGCCACGCGCTTCGATGGCCTTGAGCTGAAAGCGCGCCAGGGCGATGCCGGAAACCAGGAACAGCACCGAGGTTTCGCCGAGTATCGGCCAGTGGTCGAAATCACCCAGGTGGCCGACCACAATCAGGATGATGGCGAGCATGCGGATGAACACCGGCATTTCCATTACCCGCCACACGCCTTTGGGCGGCGCACTCAGCTCGGCCAGCTGGCACACCGGCAGGGTTTCCCAACGTTCAGGCAGGTGACCGATAAGCGCCTCCAGCACACGCGACGCCTGCACGAACGACAACGAGTCACCGCCCAGTTCGACAAAGCTCAACCTGGCGTCCAGGCGCGGTACCTGGAGGATGCGGGCCCAGGCTGTACTCAGCTTTTCGGCCAAGGGTGACAACGGTGGGCTGATACTGTCGTCAAATGCCGCAGGCAGCGCGCGTTTGTCGACTTTGCCGTTGGGGGTGAGCGGCAGGGCATCAAGGAACACGAACAGCGCTGGAACCATATAGTCAGGCAGCTGGCCGCTGAGGGCCTGGCGCAGTTCGTCAACACGGATGGCCTGCTGCGCGACGCAATAGGCCACCAGCCGGGTCGATGCACCCTCGTGGTTGGCCAGGACAACGCATTGCCCTATGTGCGGGTGACGGCAGATGGCGTTCTCGATTTCTGCCAGCTCGATGCGATGCCCCCGGATTTTCACCTGGCTGTCAGCACGCCCCAGAAAACTGGCGCTGCCATCGGCCAGATAGGTGCCCAGGTCACCCGTGCGGTAACAGCGGTCGGCCGCGTCAGCGGTGAACGGGTTGGCGATGAATTTGGCTTCGGTCAGCCCCGGGTCGCCCCAGTATCCCCGCGACAGGTAGGGGCTGCGGATCAGGATTTCGCCTGTCTCGCCCTCGCTGACCAGCTGGTTGGCCGGGTTGACCACCAGCAACTGTGCATCGGCAATGCCTTTGCCCAAGGGCACCCGGGCAGTGTCCATTTCCGGGTCGAGGGTGTGGAAAGCCATGGCCTGTGGGGTTTCGGTGGTGCCGTAGAAGTTCACATTGACGGCATTCGGTGCGATGGCGCGGACCTGCTGATACTGCGTCGGGCTGAGTGCATCGCCCCCCCAGAACAGGTAGCGCAGGTGGTCGAGAACCTGGCCGTTCAGGTGTGCGCCGGTTTCGATCAGCTTGCCCAACGGCGGGGTAAGGTGGATCACGCTCACACCGTACTGGTGAAGCCAGCTGGCCAGCCGTGAGGGGTCGGTCAGGGTCGACTGCGCCGGGCAGGCAATGGTCGCGCCAACCGACAGTGGCGTGAACACGTCGCGGTATACCGGGTCGTGGCCCAGGCCAGAAAGCAGCGAGAAGGTGTCGGCCTGAGTGAAACCGTGTTGGCGCACATGCCAGTCGATGAAGTGCACCAGAGGTGCGTGGTGGGTAACGATGCCCTTGGGTTCACCAGTGCTGCCCGAGGTGAAGGTGATGTAGGCCGGCTGCTCAGGGCTGACGGCGGGCAGCGCGACAGGTTGGCGAGGGAAGGCCTGCAGCGCTTCAGCGGGGGCTTCAGGCACCGTGACGACCATGGGCTGGCCGGCGTCGACGCTTGCCTCGGCACAGCGCAGTATCACCGCAGGCTTCAGGGTGTTGATGATTTGTTTGATACGCGCGGCAGGGTAAGCGGCGTCAGCCACGGTGAAGGCCAGGCCGGCACGCACGCAGCCGAGCATGGCGTAAACCAGGGCGGCGCTGCGACGGGTGACGATGACCACACGATCGGTGCCGCTGGCGGCGTTCTTAACCAGAAACGCGGCAATGCCCGCGCTGATCTGCTCCAGTTGGGAGTAGCTGCAGGTTGTGTGCTGGCCAATGATGGCAATGGCCGCCGGGCAGCGGCTGGCCTGCTGGATGAAAGCGTGGTGAATGGGCTGTTCGGCTCGGTATTCCAGGCACAGCGTCGGGTTCGGGCGCAGGTCTGGCATGATGATCGAGTGCTCCGCAGGAACGTTGGGCTGGCTGGTAGCACAACGCTAGTGCAGGCTGGCTGATGGCGCCAACATTTGAAGGCTGCCTTGCGATAGCCGGGCAGGTCCAGGACCGCAAGCGTGCCCCCATAAAACCCTGCTAACCCTACGGGTTAGCAGTTGTTCCATGGGAGCCGCCTTGCGCTGCGACATGGATTGTCACAGGCCTGGTTTTCAGGCCACATCCACAAGCACGATCTCGCTGTCCTCAATGGCGGTCACCCGCAGCACCGCTTCCTGCTCGATCGCCACGCCATCGCGCGCCTTGGCCCGCAACCCGTTGATTTCCACCAGCCCCTTGGCCGGCACCAGATAACCCCGGCGTGCGGCATCGAAGCGGTACTCGGCGGTTTCACCCGCCCGCAGGGTGGCAGCCACCAGGCGGGCATCGGTACGGATCTGCAGGCTGTCCTCGTCACCCGCGCGGCCGCTGGCCAAGGTCACGAAGCCCTCACCGCGCTCGCCTTTGGGGAACGGCCGGCTACCCCACTGCGGTGCTTCACCGGTGCGCTCCGGCACGATCCAGATCTGGAAAATTCGTGTATCGATGTCTTCCAGGTTGTACTCGCTGTGCACAATGCCGGTACCGGCGCTCATGACCTGAACATCACCGGCTTCGGTACGGCCCTTGTTGCCCAGGCTGTCCTGGTGGCTGATCGCGCCTTCACGCACATACGTGATGATTTCCATGTCGCGGTGCGGGTGCGGTGGGAAGCCGCTGCCGGCCGCGATCAGGTCGTCGTTCCAAACCCGCAGGTTACCCCAGTGCATGCGTGCCGGGTCGTAGTACTCGGCAAACGAGAAATGGTGGTGGGCATCGAGCCAGCCATGGTTGGCGTGGCCGAGGCTTTCGAAGGGTCGCAGTTGCAGCATGGTCGTGCTCCTTGAATCAGTGGAATGACGCCATGATGCGCTAAAGAAACATCGAAAATAAGCGTAAATATCGGCTTAAAACAATCTGTTTTATAGATGCTTTTTTTATGTGGCGTTTTATTCGCTTCATCGCCTAATCCACTGATCTGCAAGCATTCGCTGGCGATTTTTCGTCGATGCGGCGAACATGCCTGCTGTTTTGTTTTTCAACGGAGTGACCGTGGCCCACGAGCAACCCTTGGCCCCCGCCGACCTTACCCCTCCTGCCCAGTTGCCCTGGTTTCGCCGCCTGGCCGCCCGCTTGCTGGGGCGTGGCCTGACCCGCCTGCAAGCCCAGCACCGCGACTCGTGGTTCCTCGGCCACGCCACAGGCCAGCGCACTGGCCATGCCGATGGTGTGCGTGAGGGGTTCGAGCGTGGTCGCGTGGAGGGCTATGAAGCGGGGCGCCAGGTGCTGGTGATCCGCGATACGCGCCCCGACAGCGCCGCCGTGCCAGGCCAGGATGACAACTTGTTCGACGACTGGCGCCTGCCGTTGACGGCCGAGTTGAAGAAGCGCTTCAAGGCCGATGTCGCCCAGCGCCTGCCCGCCGAAGCCCAGCCCAGCGCCGCGCAATGGAAGCTGATCTTCAGTGACACCCCGTCTACCTGCGTGGTGGCAGGCGCCGGGGCAGGCAAGTCCACGTCGCTGGTGCTGCGCATCCTGTTGCTGCGTCATTACCTGGGTTACGAGCTGGATGCGATGACCGTGGTCACCTTCACCCGCGAATCGCGCAAGGACTTCATCAAGCGCCTGCTGCAGGTGTTCGCCCTGTGGCAGATCAACCTGCAGCCTGTGCAGGCCCGCGAGCTGGTGCGCACGTTCCATTCGCGCATTCTGCCGCTGGTGCGCAGCCTGCCAGGCTTCGGCCAGGTACGTGCATTTGAAACACTGGGCCACGAGATGCCTGCAGGGCGTGAGGCCGAGGCCGACAGCAACCCGTTCGACCTGCGCCTGAACGATGCCCAGCGCCAGCAACTGAACCAGTGCTACAGCAGCTTGCTGGGCGAGAGCCCGCGTTTTGCCGAGCTGGTCGGCCAGTTGCGCAGCGAAGCCTTGCAACTGAAACCGCTGGACCCGAACAACCCCGATGTGCAGAAGCGCGTTCAGGTGACCCAATTGGCCGCCCAGCGCGACGAAGAACTGTGCGACGTGATCGAGGACCTGTGGTTTGCCGCCGGCGTCTGGCCGATCAAGGGCATCGAGCCCTGCCGCGAAACGGTCGATATCCGTGGCAGCCGCTTCCATGTGCATGGCCGCCTGGAAGGCCAGGGGCCGTTGGTGGTGCTGGGCTTCGACCCCGCACAAAGCGCGCAGTACCAGCGCCCCGGCGCCAAGCTGACCGTGCGTGCCGAGTGGGCGGTCAAGCGCACACTGTTGCAGGCGTTCTGCGACAGGCCGCTGATCTGGCTCGACAACTACGCGATGGCCAGGCGCCTGGCGGCATCGTTGGCGGGCGATGCCGTGGCCGGGCCTGGCTTCGAGTACAAGGTCAAGGGCGAACTGGCCCCGGCGCCGCTGCTGGATGCGTTCGTCAGTGCGGCCAATTTCATCGAAAACCTTGGGTTGGAGGTGAACAAAGCGGTGGCGGCGATGAGCTTTCCGTCCGGCGATAGCGATGCACTGTTCTTCGAGGCCCTGGCGCTGTACTGGAAAGCCCTGGAAGCGCACCTGCTTGACCAGTCGCCGCCGGTGATGAGCTACAACCGCATGTTCGCCCTGTTTGGCGAGAACAACCCGGAAAACCTGCACTTGCTGCCCGATCCGTTGCTGCGGCCGCTGGCGCACCTGATGATCGACGAGTTCCAGGACGTGTCGCCGCAGATCGTCAGCTGGTTGCGTGCCAGCCTCGCCGAAATACGGCGCCGCGGCCCGGCCATGCACACCGGGCGCCATGCCCAGCATTCGTCGTTGCTGTGCGTGGGGGACGACTGGCAATCGATCTACGGCTGGCGTGGCAGCTCGCCCAAGTATTTCATGGAGTTCACCAAGGCGTTCCCGTCGCCGGCCAACACGCGGGTGATGCTGGTCGACAACTACCGATGCCAGCAACAGGTGATCGATGCGGCCGAGCACCTGGTCAAGGGCACCCCGGCGATTGCCGGCAAGAAAGCCCGCGCCAGTGGCCCGGCGGCTGAGTTGCCCGGCTCGCCGGTCAAGGTGTTCGACCGTGACGAGGCTGCACTGGGCGAAACGCTTGTCGAGCACTATCAGCGGGGTGAGACGGTCATGATGCTGTACCGCAAGGGCAGTGACCGGGCCTTGATGAACGAGCACCTGCAAAGCGTGCTGCACGCCGAGGCGGCGCTACCGGCCGAACAGCGCCGGCTGCGCCAGCTGACCTATCACAGTGCCAAGGGTTTGCAGGCCGATGCGGTGTTCATGCTGGGTGACTGCCAGTACCTGACCAGCTCACCCTACAAGAACCAGGTATACCGCCAGGCCGGGCTGGGCAAGGCAGGTGATGCCCAGCCGTTCGACTCGGCACAGAAGGAAGAAGTGCAGCGCTTGGCCTACGTGGCGGTGACCCGTGCAGTGCAGCACTGCTATTGGCACGTGGAGACCGCCAGCGGTGACGCCGCAGCGGCCCCACGGGCGTCCAGCCAGGTGGACGGCAAGCAGGCCTTCTTCGAAGACCTGCGCGGGCAGTGAGTGGGGTTCAGCGGCCGATTGTTTGCGTCTGGCGGGTGAGGCTGATCAGCAGACCGGTTTCAACCTGCTGCTGCTCGGCAGTCAGCGCGTCCACGCCCTGGCGATACTGCTGCTCGTTGAGCACGACGCGCCGCAGCCTGCCCTCAGCATCCACCGGGCTTTCGGGCATGACCCTGGCCAAGGCTCGTCGCACAGAGCTGTCCAGTGATGTCACTGGGTCGGCGGTTTCATCCAGGCAGTAATAGAGGTAGTCAAGGCCTGGCCGCCAGAAGTCGGTGATCAGGCTGAACTGTGCCGCATGCTCTCGTTTCAAGTACTCGACCCAGCCAGGCTGCTGGGTCAACCATTGCTCTCGAGCGATGGCATCCTTGTCCAGGGAACGGACCGCAGCTTTCACCATTTCGATGATTGTGTCGTTGATTCTGGCCGTATTGCGGTACAGCATGCCTCGGCTCGGCTCAGGGTAGTCCAGCGCGCTGGCCAACGACTGGCGCAAGGCCAAACGTACCTCGACATCGTCCACCAGCCCCGTTTGAAGTTCGCTGTCTGGAAAGGCTGAGGGGTCGTCCAGCTCATCGTAGGGGGGGAGGTTTTCATCGAAAGCCCCGTCGAGCAGCGCCTGTTTGCGCAAGGACCTTCTCCAGCTGATGCGATCGGCCAGTTGATTGACCTGACTGCGTCGATACAACTTGCCATACAGGCTCAGTAGATCAGCGGGTCGACTACCGGCGACGGCTGCCGCTTCGTGGGCCAGCACTTCTATCTCCAAGGCACTGAACGCGTCGGCACCTGCGTCGCCACAGGTTGGCGGGAAGTCGCCGGCCACGGTGGCGAGGCGTTCACGCAGCGCGGTGTCGCGGGCCGCGTCATCCAACAGCTTCCAGACGCGTGCCCTGAGGGCCTCGCCATCACGCTGCGCTTCTGCCGATTGGGCAAGACGTTCGAGTACGCCCAGCAGCGCTGCGTTTTCACCTTGGTCGAACAGGTCGCTCCACAGTTGCTCCTCGGCACTGCTCGCCTCGCCACGGAAAATGCCCTGCCACAGTGGCACGTCTTCTGCGTGCTCGAATACGTTCACGCCGCTGCTGCCCAGGCGTGCTCGTGTCTGGGCTTCCAGGGTGTTGTAGTTGAACAGCCAGCGGCGCTCCGGCAAGTGCGCGGCGACATCGCGGGCAAACGGGGTACGCAGCACACCAGGCAGGTCTGGCAGGGTACGAATGCGGTTGGACGACAGGTTCAGGTAGCGCAGTTGGTACTGGGGCTGGCTCATCAGGACGGTCAGGCTGTCGGGCCACTGCTGCAGTTCGCAACGCTCAAGCTCCAGGTGGACAAGACGGGCCATGAAGCGCAGGTCGGGCGCCAGTTGCAGTGGGTTGCCTGACAGGTGCAGTACAGTGGGGTGGATCATGTCCTGGAACTGGGCGGCAAGGCTTTCGTCAAGTGTGATCTGATTGTGGCCCAGGCCGAGGACATCCAGGGGCAAGCGCGTCAGGAAGCCTAAACTGTTGGTGTCAAGTTGCAGCCGGTTGCGGCTGAGCCAGAGTAGCCGCAGGCCGGGCATTGCCCCGATGACCTGTTGGGCGGTGGGTGAAAGGGTGGTCAAGCCATTGTCTGTCAGGCCCAGCTCGCGTAGCCGTGGTGCCGACCTGAGCGCCTCGAACAATGTTTCGGCATCGATGTCCGGGTTGCCGATGATTTCCAGGGTTTCCAGGTTAGGGAAGTTCGCCAGGAAGCTGACCTCCAGGCGCCGCATCTGTAACCCCTCGAGCCTGAGATTGCGGATATGCGGCATGGGTGCAGTGAAAGCGGGTAGCGCTTCGAGCTGCATGCGGTCCAGTACCAGCGTATTGGCGTGCGCGCCGCCTTCACGGCGGGAAGCACTCATCAGTCGCTCGGTGCATTGCTGGCGATCAAAGCGCTCTTCAAGGGTGCGGGCGGTGCTTACCCAGCGGTTGAGATCCCGGTTGAGGGTACGCTGCTCGACCTCCAGCCGGTTGATGGCGCTACCCAGGTCGCCTCCTCGAGCCAGTTCGGCTTGTAGTCCACTGATTTGCTCGCTGCTGAGTTCGGGGTAGAGCGCCCGGAGTCGACGTGCAGCCGGCAAGGCTCGTCCTTGCAGGCCACGGCCGCTCAGGGGATAGCCCAGCTGGCCGTTGGCCAACCGCAAAGGGGAGCGGAACCTGGGGTTGATGGGTCGCTGGCCGATCAGTGAGGCGCAGTGCTGGCGATCGTCAAGGGCAAGTTGCAGCAACCGGGCCGGGTCAGCCTGCGGGTGCGCGGCTTGCAGCGCCTGTTTGATGCGTAGACTGTCGTCGTTGGCCAGGCTAGGCCTGAACAGGCCGAGGAGGGCGCGGTCAAGCCGCGCTCGAGCTTGCAGAAGGCGCGCTTCCTCGGCAATGCGAAGCGGCACCCGGCCGTTGGTCAGGCGTTCCCGCTCGGCGTTGCTGATATTGCCAAGCAATGCTTCAAGCGCGCTGTCCGGCAGCCCGGGAAACTGCCGGGCGAGGGTTTGTGCAGGTGCTGGGCGTGTGGGACGGTGCCTTTGTTGCAGGCTCTCGAACAGCGCCTCGCGATGCTGTTCCAGGTGTTGCGCAAGCTTGTTGTTCAGTGCGGACGATCGGTGCTCGGTTGGTGTGTCACCGAGCAAATGCCTGATGGCTTGTTCATCCATCTGATCCAGCACGGTCTGGCTCAATTGGCCATTGTCCAGGTCGGTACGGGTAATTTCGATTTCTGTCTGGCCCAGTGTGTGAGGGGGACCGTAGCGCACAGATTCGCCCCAGGGTTCTGGCCCCTGGTAAACCTTCAGCACGCATCCCTCGGGCCACCCCGGCAGGCGCAGCAACTCAGGCAAGGCAAAGTTCTTGTACGCAGCCAGCGGCAACCCATGGCGCACGCAGTTGATGATCTGTTGTGTCTGATTGTCCAGTTGCAACCGATGCAGCGTGTCGATCAACAAAGCGGGTGGACGCAGGCCCGCTGCCTGGGTGCGGCGCAGCACGTCTGGATCGGTACCGGTACTGCGCATGGCATGGTCCAGTTCGCTGTCGTCCAGGCCTGCGCTATGGCTGCCGAGGCGGCGCGCGAGCTGTTCGCGGTCCCATTCCAGAGGCTGTTCATGGGCCAGTTGCCAGCGGGCGTTACCATGATGCAGCAAGCGTGGGGCATAGGCCTGCGCGTCATCGGGGTGGCGCACGCGCCATTGCTGATCAGTGCCCTGAAACACCTCGTACAGGGTCCCATCCAGCTTCAGGTAGGTCTTCCCATCGACGTGTACATGGCCGAGCAAATCGGGTTGAGCCCCCTCAGGAATAGCCGCCGTGCTCGCATAGGGTTTCATGTCGGGGTGCCAGAGCACCTCCTTGTCTTCATGCCATACACTTTTCAGTGCATCGACAAAGCCAGACGCCTGGACGATCCTGGTGCCCACTGCAAAGCCGGCGATCACGCCCGCGTTGATGGCCAGCGATTCCAACTGCGCCAGTGCCTGCCGAGTATCACCTTCTTCCCAGGCCTCGAACCCGGTGAAAACAGAGCTCATCAGGTCGTAAGCAAAAACGCCTAGCATGACCGTGTTCAAACCCGGCACGAAAAACGCGGCGACATTCAGCACGTTCATCCCCAGGTCGAACCAGTATTTCAGACGCTCGTTGCGGGCGTTGGCGTCGACTTCGGCGGTAGGCACAGCGATGGTTTTTGCGTCGGCCTTCATGCGCGCAAGGTGTGCGTTGTACAAGGACGTCCAAGGGTCGGTCCTGATGGGCGAGAGCGTGAAAGGGATCACAGGCATGATGCGGGGTTTGCGTATGCCCGCTTCATCCTCTTCGAACAGCGCGATTTCCAGCTTTACGGCGAGTTCTTTTTGCCTGTCCTTGTAGGCTAAATGCACCAAAGCGCGGCGAAACTCGCTTTGCAATAGCCGGCTGCGCAGGTGCCTGCCCGCTTCCTGACGAGAAGCGAACTCCCTGACCGGGTGCTCGCTGTCGCCAGGGACATACACAATGCAGGGGTTCTTGCGGTAAGGGTTGTCTGGCCCGATGAACAGTATTTCGTGGACGGGGATATCGAACAGGTTGAAGTGCCAGCAATGCAACGCCTCGTTTTCATAGGTGGGGTGAGGCTTGCCGTCGCACAGTTGCCCAAGCGCATTGAGCCCGGCCTCGCTCAGCAGGCCTTTGAGCTTGGCGATCAATGCCTGGACCCTCAAGGCCTCACGGTTCGCTGCAATCGACAAGCGCTGGATTTCAGCGCGATTGGCGCCTTCATGGGTCGCAAGCAAATGGTCTTGATAGCGTTTGCCAAGGTCCAATGCCCGACAATGTCTCACGAAGTCCGCCATCGTCAGGCCTGCCAGGGGCGTGTCGCTGCCAGCGGCGTCGGTGAGCCTGCTGTAGGGACCGACTTCGTCCAGCCCCTCGAAGTTGTGCAGGGCAGCCTCCAGCAAACTGCGTGTTTGCGGCTGGCCGACGGGGCGGGTGGCCAGCACGTCCGCTTCCACGTCCGGGACCAAAGGCGTTTCCACATCGGGAACGCCAACCCAGATGTTGGCCTCTGACTCAAAGGGCTGGAACACATACTGCGCCCTGTCTACAGGCACATTCAGCTTCAACCGCTCGGTCAACAGAGGGCCGCAGAACGCGATGATGTCCTTGAACTCGCCCAGCGCCTGTTTGACGAGCGTCAGCCGTTTGTTACGGGTTTGCAACGCGTTGTGCAACTGCTCACGCATTGGCCCATCGGCAGTGGCATACCACGAGTAAGGGGTGCCATCTTCATCGAGGTACTCCTTGTACAGGCTCTGCACCACTTTGCGCGTATGCGTGGGTTGGAGCGCCTTGCTCCATTTCGGTAACGATCGGGTTATCTGGCTTTGATGCAACGGTGTCGGGGTTATCATGGTCACCATCTCTTTTGTGGGGGAGACAGTCCACGCTGATCAAGGCGCCGGGGTGCGGTAGATAGTTGTTGGCAGCGGTCGGTCCTGCGTATGCGCGGGTCGGTGGGGGGCTGGCAGCGAGGGAGCATCTGCGAGAGGGTGAGGCAGGTCATGGTGCAGGCTTCAGCCAAGGAGAATTGCAATGCGTTCGCTGTGCAGTCCGAAAGACCACCTGCTAGACCTCGATGGCGTTGAAATAGCGGTTCGCACCTGGGGGGCAGAAGACGGTATTCCCATATTGGCCTTGCATGGCTGGCTGGATAACGCTGCCTCGTTCGAGCGCCTGGCACCGATGCTGGACGGCTGCTTCGTGGTGGCCCCCGACCTGATCGGTCATGGCCGTTCTGGGCATCGTCGCCACGACAGCGGCTATTACCTGTGGGAGCATGCCGAAGACATGCTGGCGGTGACCGACAGCCTGGGCCTGGCGCAATTTCATGTGCTGGCCCATGGGATGGGCACCGGTATAGCGTCGCTGCTGGCGGCCATGACCAGTGGCATTGCCAGCATGACCTTCCTCGACGGCATGGGGGCACCGTTCACGGTGGCCGAGGATGACCGCGTGCAGCACCTGGCGCGGGCCTACCGGCTCAAGCGCATGGTACAGCGTAGCCAGTTGCCGGGTTTTGCCGAGCCGGATGTTGGTCGCTTCGACGACCTGGACACCGCCCTGGCGCAACGCCGCGAGCGGCTGGACACCGAACTGTCGGAAGGTGCCGCTCGGCTGCTGGCGCTGCGCGACCTGCTGCAGCTGGACGATGGCTATTGCTGGCGCCACGACCCGCGGCTGGTATTGCCCGAACCCATGCCCCTGACCGAGCGCGAAGCCTGCGACCTGCTCAGTCAGATCCGCTGCCCGTTGTACCTGCTGTTCGGCCGCCAGGGGGCCTTCACCGGCGAGGCCTTTACCCGGCGTCAGGCCGCCTTGCCCAGCCAGGCGAAAGTCTCCTGGCACCCAGGCGGGCACCACTTCCACCTGGATGCGCCGGACCGGGCGCTGGTCGACCAGTTGCTGCGTATCCTGACGCGCCATGAAGGGGGTGTTCTGCAACGCTTGGTGAACGAGTAGCTGATTCTGGTCACGCCGCGTGAACCTGCGCTATGGTGGCGAACGTATTCGCAAACACGCCACAGGGAGCCCGGCATGCGGCCTTTCACCATCAAGCACATCGACCACCTTGTGCTGCGGGTCAGCGACCTGCCGCGCAGTGTTGCCTTTTACACTGAGCTGCTCGGCTGCACCGTCAGCCGCGTGCGCGAAGACTTGGGCATGGTGCACCTGGCCACGGGCACGGCGATGATCGACCTGGTAACCCTGGATGGCCCGCTAGGGCAGCCAGGCGGAGCTGCACCGGGCGTGGAAGGGCGCAACCTGCACCATTTCTGCTTGCGCATCGAGCCGTTTGACGAGGCCGCGTTGACGGCCTATCTGGAAGCCGCCGGGGTAAAGGTGGAGCCTGCCGAGAAGCGTTATGGTGCCGAAGGCGAGGGGCTTTCGCTTTACTGCTACGACCCGGACGGTAATCAGGTCGAGTTGAAGGGGCCGGTAATGCCTGGCGGTTGAAACCGCCCCCGCCAAAATCGTCAGCCAACCCGATATCGCCCAGCACCCGGTGCTGCCGTGTAGTCCAGGCCGTCTTCTTGTGTAGGGCCTGGCGGGTGGATATCCAGGCAATCCCGATTATGCTTCATTTACCTTGCTGCGATCCGAGGCGGGCCGCCTCGTCGTGCTTCGCGCAAACAAAGCAAGCTCAAGGGCCTGGGTGCGACGGTGAAGTGGTTGTGAGGTGCTCCGGCCTGCATGACAACATGACGGAGGCAACCCATGGCGGTTCTCGATAGCGCATCCACGGGCAGCAGCGCGCCCCAACGCGGCATCACCAAGGAGGAGCGCAAGGTCATCTTCGCCTCGTCCCTGGGCACGGTGTTCGAATGGTACGACTTCTACCTGTACGGCTCACTCGCGGCGATTATCGCCAGGCACTTCTTCGCTGGCGTCAATGAAACCACCTCGTTCATCTTTGCCTTGCTGGCCTTTGCCGCCGGCTTTGCCGTCCGACCGTTCGGCGCCATCGTGTTCGGTCGCCTGGGCGACATGATCGGGCGCAAGTACACCTTTCTCATCACCATTGTCATCATGGGCTTGTCCACCGCAGTGGTGGGGCTGCTACCGGGCTACGCCACGATTGGCGTGGCCGCGCCGATCATCCTGATCACCCTGCGCTTGCTGCAGGGGCTGGCGCTGGGCGGTGAGTACGGCGGCGCGGCCACCTACGTGGCCGAGCATGCGCCCAAGGGCCGACGCGGCTTTTTCACCGCCTGGATCCAGACGACTGCCACCCTGGGGCTGTTCCTGTCGCTGCTGGTGATCATGGCCTGTCGCACGGCCATGGGGACGGAAGCGTTCGAGGCCTGGGGCTGGCGGATACCGTTCCTGCTGTCGATTCTGCTGCTGGCGATTTCGGTGTACATCCGTCTGCAGTTGAACGAGTCGCCGGTATTCATGAAGATGAAGGCCGAGGGCAAGGCATCCAAGGCGCCCCTGACCGAATCGTTCGCCCGTTGGGACAACCTCAAGGTGGTGATCATGTCGCTGCTCGGCGGCACCGCCGGCCAGGCCGTGGTGTGGTACACCGGGCAGTTCTACGCGTTGTTCTTCCTGTTGCAGACGCTCAAGATCGAGCCGCAGACCGCCAACCTGCTGATTGCCGGTTCACTGTTGATCGGCACACCATTCTTCATTTTCTTTGGCAGCCTGTCCGACCGGATTGGCCGCAAGAAGATCATCATGGCCGGCTGCATCATCGCTGCACTGACCTACTTCCCGATCTTCAAGGCGCTGACCGAGTACGGCAACCCGGATGTATTCGTTGCCCAGGAGCAGAACCCGGTGGTGGTGGTGGCCGACCCGGGCCAATGTGCATTCCAGTTCGACCCGGTGGGCAAGGCCAAATTCACCAGTTCCTGCGACATTGCCAAGAGCCTGCTGGCCAAGCGCGCCATCCCGTATACCAATGAAGCGGCGGAGCCCGGCAGCGTGGCACAGATCCGCATTGGCGAACGGGTATTGCCGAGCTTTGATGGCAGCAGCCTGGCGGCGGCGGACTTCAAGGTGCAAAGCGAAGCGTTTACCGCAACCCTGAGTGGTGCATTGAAAGAGGCGGGCTACCCGGAAAAGGCCGACCCGGCGAAGATCCACTACCCGATGGTGCTGTTGCTGCTGACCATTCTGGTGATCTACGTAACCATGGTCTACGGGCCGATTGCCGCCTGGCTGGTGGAGCTGTTCCCGGCGCGCATCCGCTACACCTCGATGTCGCTGCCTTACCACATCGGGAATGGCTGGTTCGGCGGCTTCCTGCCGACCGTGGCGTTTGCCATGGTGGCAGCGACCGGGGATATCTATTACGGCTTGTGGTACCCGATCGTGATTGCCGTGATGACGGCGGTGTTGGGGATCTTCTTCCTGCCGGAGACCAAGGATCGGGATATCACTCACACCTGAATGTCGAGTTTGCCTGTGCTGGCCCCTTCGCTGCAGGAGCGGGTTCACCCGCGAAAGGATCAGCACAGGCCTCGAACGCTGTGTAGGAGCGGGTTCACCCGCGAAGAGGCCGGCACAGGCCTCGAATGCTGTGTAGGAGCGGGCTTGCCCGCGAAAGTGGCCGGCACAGGCCTCGAATGGTGTGTAGGAGCGGGCTTGCCCGCGAAGAGGCCGGCACAGGCGATCAATCAGTCGAAGTAGCCACGAAGCCCGAATGCATACCCGGTATCCACAGCTGTCGCCTCACCCCGGCTCCAGCGCTTCTTCAGCACGAACTCGAATGCCGGCTCGTACAACCCGTCGCGCACCAGCGCCCCCGCCAGCACCTCCACGTCGTACCAGCCATTGTCCAGTTCGATGATCGGCCGCCCTGGCACCTGGTAACGCGCCATCAGGTCACCCAGGGTCTTGGGCGTGAAGTGCTGCAGGATGCGCCAGGTGTACAGCATCAGCGTACCGTGCTCGACCCGCAGTACATAGCCATTGCGGCGGTGCTTCAGGCGGCTGCCGGCCTCGCGCAGGGCCGGTGTGTGGTTATCGAGGGTGAACAGGATGCGGTAGGGCAGGTTGTCGACACCGGCCAGCGGCAGCACGATGCCTTCGCGCACCGCCTGGTCGCCGCTGTCACCGTGGGTGAACGCACCGGCCAGGTCGTCGGGCAATTGATGGTCTTGCTTGAAGCGCTCGAGCAACTGGATATCGCCGAGCAGAAAGTAGTCGACCAGGTCGTTGAGCACTTCGCTGAATTCGTGGCGCATTTGTTTTCCTTGTGGGTGCGCATTGGCGAAAGGGCAACCGGCTAGTGCTTCTGGGCAATCTGGATCAGGTTGCCGCACGTGTCATCGAACACTGCCACGGTAACCGGCCCCATTGGGGTGGGTGGCCGGATGAACTGCACACCGGCTGCACATAGCCGGGTGTATTCGGCCTGGATGTCACGCACGCCGAACGAGGTGGCGGGGATGCCATCCTGCTTGAGCGCGGCCTTGTACACCTTGGCCGCCGGGTGCGCGTCGGGTTCCAGCAGCAGTTCGACGCCATTGGGGTCGTTGGGCGAAGTCAGGGTCAACCAGCGGTGCCGGCCCATGGGGATGTCGTGCCTGGGCTCGAAACCGAGTACGTAGTGGTAGAAAGCCAGGGCCTTGGCCTGGTCGTCGACGAGGATGCTGGTGACCACGATCTTCATAAGCACACACCGTTTACCTGGGGCCGATGACTATCAGTAAAGACGTTCGGGCGTTTTTGACCAGTGGTTGCAGTGCCACGGGGGCCCGTTCCAGGTGCAAGTATGGTGCGGCGCCGGTTTGCGCAGGCCTGTGAGACGAGTAACTGGCAGACCCTACAAAAAACCTGTTCAAGGCATAGGTAAATCCTTCAGCGCTCAGCGCCCGCAGAGCGGCAGCCAAGGGTAAAGTGTGAGGCATGATCCCAGCCTGCCAAGACCCGCGTCAGAGAGGTACCCTGTGGCTGCCTATACCTTGCGACAACTGAAGTACTTCGTCACCACCGTGGAAGCAGGCAGTGTGGCCGAAGCGTCACGCCAGCTGTACATCGCCCAGCCGTCCATCTCCACGGCCATCAAGAGCCTGGAGGAAAGTTTCGGTGTGCAGCTGTTCATCCGCCACCACGCCCAGGGCGTGTCATTGACGCCCAGCGGCAAACGCTTCTACGCCAAGACCAAGTCGCTGCTGCAGATGGCCCATGAGTTCGAACAGAACGCCCTGGCCGACAACGATACCGTCGCCGGGCAAATCGACATTGGCTGTTTCGAAACCGTGGCGCCACTCTACCTGCCGCGCCTGATCGCCGGCTTTCGCCAGCGCTACCCGGGTGTGGACATTCGCCTGCGCGACGGTGAACAGCAGGACCTGATCCAGGGCCTGACCGCCGGAACATTCGACCTGGCATTTCTCTATGACCACGACCTGGATGGCACCATCGAGGCCGAGCCACTGATGCCGCCGCAGAAGCCCTATGTGCTGCTACCCGAGAACCACCGCTTTGCCGGCCAGGCCCAGGTCTCGCTGCGCGACCTGTGCCCGGAGCCGATGATCCTGCTGGACGTGGCCCCTAGCCGCACCTACTTCGTCAGCTTGTTCAACGAGATGGGCCTGGCACCGAATATCGTCTTCAGTTCGCCGTCGATCGAGATGGTGCGCGGCATGGTCGGTCAGGGTTTCGGTTTTTCGTTGCTGGTAACCCGTCCGCACTCGGAATACACCTATGACGGCCAGCGCCTGGCAATGCTCGACATTGCCGAGCCGGTGGCGCTGTCGGGGCTGGCTGCGGCGTGGTTGAAGCGAGTCCAGCTGACCAAGCCGGCGCAGTTGTTCGTGGAGTTTTGCCGGGAAGAGCTGGCGAAGTTCTGAACTGAGCACGCCATGCTACCCCGGCAGGAGGCGCATGGCGTGGCATTGCTCAGGGGCTGACCTGATAGCCGCGCCCCTGCAGGCAACCGCTGTAGGCACTGGCATGGGCCTGGGTTTTGGCCTCGTCCTGGCCGCGCCGGTCCTGGCGCCGGTCCTGACGCTGGCGCATGCCACCGACCGCGGCCCCGGCGGCGGCCACTTCGCCGGCACGGTTCTGCCGGTATTGCTGCTTGGCATCGTCACCCACCCGGTCATACAACGCGTCATGCTGGTTGCCGCGCACCTGCGCGCCTACAGCACCGGCGGCGGCACCCGCAGCTGCACCGCGAACCCGGCCACCGACATGTGGGTCGCTGGACGTCGCTGTGCCGTTTGCGGCATTGGTGGCGACGGTATTGCAATCGTTGATATCCAGTTGCATCTGCTGGCTGCTCTGGCCCTTGAGCGGCACCACCGACTGCGCCTGGGCGGCCGATGCTGCGCACAGCAGCATCAACAGGTAACTCCACGTGAACGTACGCATGGCACACCTCCACCGGGCGGAAAGCCCGTCTCACAGGATAGTTCGCCTTTGATGTCGTGATGGAAGTTTTGCCCAGATGGTCTACACCGGATATCAGACGCCGTTCCGATTAGCCTCTTGGCCTGATCCAAGGCTACCTGTGGGCAAACCATGAGCCAGACGCAAGATCTGATCATCTGCGAGTATTGCGACACGGTGTACCACCGTGCACCGCTGCTCAAACATCAACGTGCCCTTTGCCCGTGCTGTGGCGGCGTGCTGTACCGACACAGGTCACTGACCATCGAGCAGCGGCTGGCACTGAGTGTGACAGGCGGCGTCCTGCTGGTGTTCGCCAACTATTACCCGGTGATGACCATCGGCATGCAGGGGCTGACCCACTCGGCCACCTTGTGGGACGCCGTGCAGATCCTCAGTCACGGCAGTATCACCTTCATCGCTCTGGTCATGGCGCTGTCGATCATTTTTGCACCGCTGCTGCAAATTGCCCTGTTGTGCTGGGTGTTGGGTTTTGCCCTTGCCGGCCAGCGTGCCCCCGGCTTTGCCCTGTGCATGCGTGGCCTGGAAAGCCTGCGGCCCTGGAGCATGCTGGAGGTGTGTCTGCTGGGGGCAATGGTGGCGGTGATCAAGCTGGCGGGGCTGCTCGATGTGATCCCCGGTATCGGCCTGCTGGCCCTGGCCGCACTGAGCATGTTGATCATCCACATTGCTGGCAAGGACATCCGCGACTTGTGGGAACAGGTATGACTGCCCCGGTCAAGGCGCACGACCTTGGCTTGTGTCTGTGCCATGGCTGTGGCCAGGCATGCGACACGCGCAGTGGCGCGCACACCTGCAACCGTTGCGGCGCCGTCATTCACCGGCGCAAGGCCAATGCCATCAGCCGTGGCTGGGCGTTTCTGCTGGCCGCCCTGATTTTCTACATCCCCGCCAACCTGCTGCCGGTGATGCACACCGAAATGCTCGGCAGTGGTACAGAAAGCACCATTGGCGGTGGCGTGCTGGAGTTCTGGGAAGCCGGGGCCTGGGACATCGCGCTGATCATTTTCATTGCCAGCGTGGGGGTGCCCGCCATCAAGTTCTTTTCCCTTGGCCTGCTGCTGTTCACTGCCCAGCGTGGTTCTTCCTGGGCCTGCCGGCAGCGTTCGCAGTTGTACCGCTTCGTCGAGCTGATCGGCTATTGGTCCATGCTCGATGTAATGGTAGTGGCGTTGGTGGCTGCGCTGGTGCAACTGCGCGGGCTGGGCACCATCGAGCCGCGTGTGGGCATTCTGTTCTTTGGCATGGTGGTAGTGCTGACCATGTTCTCTGCGATGAGCTTTGATCCACGCTTGATCTGGGATAGCCGTGCCAACGAGGGGAGGCCGCATTGATGGGGCAACAGACTGACAAGCGCGAGGGCCCTGGGCAGGTTGAAGTGCGCACCCGACGTTGGAGTGTGTCGCTGGTATGGATCGTGCCGATCCTGGCGATCCTCATCGGCGCTTCGCTGGTGGTGCGCAACTGGATGCAGCAAGGGCCGGTGATTACCATTTCTTTCCACAGCGGGGAGGGATTGGTGGCGCACAAGACCCAGGTAAAATACCGCAGCGTGGTGATTGGCGAAGTGACCACGGTGGACTTGGCCGACGACAAGAAGAGCGTGGTGGCCAAGGTTCAGCTCTCCAACGATGCCCGTTCATTCGCTACCCGGGGAGCGCGCTTCTGGGTGGTGCGACCGCGCATCGGCGTGGGCGGGGTTTCCGGGGTGGACACGCTGCTTTCGGGCAGTTTCATCGGGGCTGATTCCGGCGAGTCGAAGGTGCCGGAAAAGTCCTTTGTCGGGCTGGAGCTGCCACCGCCGATCACCTATGACGAAAAGGGCAAGCGCTTTGTTCTTGTCGCCAGCGACCTCGGCTCGCTGGATATCGGTTCTTCGATCTACTACCGCAAGATCCCGGTGGGCGAAGTGGTGTCCTTTGCCCTCCAGGGCGATGGCAAGGGGGTAGAGATTGGCGTGTTCGTGCAGGCGCCCTACGACACGTTCGTCACTGCTGACACGCGCTTCTGGAATGCCAGTGGCATCGACATGCAGATCGGTGCCAATGGCCTGAAGGTCGATACCGAATCGCTGTCGTCGATTCTGGTGGGCGGGCTGGCCTTCGGCTCGCCCGATTTCGCCGCGCAAGCCGAGCCTGCTGCCGACCAGGCCCGCTTCCAGCTATTCGCGGACCGCGACATGGCGCTGTCGCCTCCGCATGGCCAGGCGCAGTACCTGCAGTTGCGCTTCGACCAGGCCATGCGTGGCCTGTCAGTGGGCGCGCCCGTGGAATTCAAGGGGGTGGAGTTTGGCCGGGTCACCTCGATCCAGCTCGATTACGATGCTACGCGGCAGAGCTTCCCGGTTGTGGTCGATGCGGTGATCTACCCGCAGCGGCTAGGGCCGGTGCACCGCAAGATGCTGGCGGTGTTCAAGCACACCGAGGGTGATATGGAAGGGGCGCGGAAACTGATTGGCACGTTTGTCGAACATGGGCTGCGGGCCCAGGCGCGTAGCGGCAACCTGATCACCGGGCAGATGTTCATTTCGCTGGACTTCTACCCGGATGCCCCCAAGGTGACCTTCGACATGGCTGCCAACCCCATCATGATCCCGACGCTGCCCGGCAGCCTTGAGCAGTTGCAGGAACAGCTGCAGCGGGTGATGGAGCGCATTGCCAAGCTGCCGCTGGAAAGCATCGCCGGTAACCTGGACGGTAGCTTGCGTGAGCTGCGCGCCAGCCTCAGGCAGTTCAATGGCCAGACGCTGCCGGAGGTGAAGGTGGCGCTGGACGAGGTGCACAAGACCCTGCGCACGGCCAACTCGGCCATTTCCGAAGATTCGCCGCAGCGCGAGCGAATGGGCGAAACACTGGACGAGCTGGAGCGCATGTCGCGTTCGCTACGTGACCTTGCCGACTACCTGGGCCGCCACCCCGAGTCGCTGATTCGTGGCCGGCCGAAAGCGGCCGGGCCCGCAGACCTTGAACCCTGAGGAGACAGCCGATGCAACGACTGCGCAATGTATGTGTGGCCAGCCTGCTGGTGTGGCTCGGGGGCTGCAGCAGTACGCCGAACAACTACCACACGTTGGTACCGAGCGAACCGGTACGTGACAGCGGCCAGCGCATCCAGGTGGTCAGGGTGGCTGTGCCGCCCCAGGTCGACCGCCCACAGTTGGTGGTGCGGCAAGGGCAGAGCGGCCTGGCCATCCTGGAGACGGAGTGGTGGGGCGCCAACCTGGTGGATGAATTCCGCAGCGCCCTGCAGGACCTGTTGGGCGGCCCGGCGGGCGGTGGCAAGGCGTCGCTGCGGGTGGATGTGCAGCGCTTCGACACGGTACCGGGGCGCTATGCCTCGCTGGAGGCGGTGTGGCGCCTGAAGCAGCAAGGGCAGGCCGAGCTGACCTGCCGTACGTCTGTGCAGACTGCCGCGGACAACAGCATCACCAGCCTGGTGAATGCACACCAGGCCAACCTGCGCAAGTTGGCCGAGGCGGTGCGGGGGAGTGCCCTGCAGGGTAGCTGCCGGGCATGAACCGGCCTTATTACTGCCGGGTGCTGGCTGTTTCCTGTGCCCCGTCGGCCTTGTCCTGCGGCAGCTGATCGAACTCGCGCAAGCCATCCTTGCGGTACGGGTCGCCGATCCAGCGTGGTGCTACCACGAACTGTGGGCTCACCAGGCTCTTGGCCGGTTCATAGCGGTCGTAGCTCAATCCGGCCAGGTCTGACAGGGTATGGATCAGATGCGAACTGCTGTAGGGGCGGTTGGCCATCGCCTGCAAGTCACGCGGGTGTTCGGCCTGCCAGCTAGGCGAGGTCCACAGCAGGAACGGGATGGTGTACATCGGCCGGGTCGGTGCGCCTTCATTGCGCCCCAGGCGGTCGTGGTCACCGGAGCTGTACACGTCTTCACCATGATCGGACAGGTACATCAGGAACCCGTTGGGGTTGCCTGCCGCATAACGCTTGATCAGGGTCGACACCACATAGTCGTTGTAGCGCACCGCGTTGTCATAGAAGTTGTAGGTTTCTACCTGGTCCGCCGTCAGCTTGGCTGGCACACCTTGCTTGTCGTCGAAGTGCGCATAGTCGTCCGGGTAGCGGTAGCGGTAGTCCATGTGCGTGCCCAGCAGGTGCACGATGATGAACTTGTTGGGCGCAGGGTCTTGCAGGGCTTTGTCGAACGGTGCCAGCACCACGTCATCGTACTGGCGGGCATTCTGGTTGCGCTGGTTGTTCAGGTACACCGGCGCGTCTGTTTGCTGCGAGAAGGTGGTGAGCATGGTGTTGCGCTTGGTCAAGGTCTGCTGGTTGGTGATCCAGAAGGTCTTGTAGCCTGCCTGTTTCAGCAGGTTGATCAGCGACGGGTCGGTGAGGAAGCGGTCAGGGTTCTGCTCGTCGCCGAACGTGAGGATCTGCTGCATCACTTCGATGGTGTACGGGCGCGGCGATACCACGTCGCGGAACACGGTCAGGCCCTTGTCGCTGGCGGCCAGCGCGTCGAGGTTGGGCGTGGTATCGCGGTTATAGCCATACAGGTGCATGTGCTCGCGGGTGGTGGACTCGCCGAGCACCAATACCAAGGTGCGTGGCGCTGTACCACTGCTGTCTCGCAGGTTTTGCAGCGGTGGCAGTGCGGCATTCTGGGCCAGCAGTTTCTGCATGTTGTCCAGTTGCTGGCGGTACTGTCGGTAGCCGACCAGCAACTGCCAAGGGACGGCCGGCTCCATTCGCTGCTGCACTTTTTCGAGCGCATCGGCGAAGTTGCGCTCCTGGGTGACCATCTGCTTGTAGAACGGCATGACCAGGTTGGCCACCAGCAATAGCACGACCACCGGCAGGCGGCTGCGCAGCGGCAGGCTGACCGGGCGCACGCGTCGCCACAGCATTACCGCGACCAGCGTGTACAGCACCAGTGCCAGGCCCAGCCCCACGCTGAAGTATTGGCTGAAGTACTCACCAGCCTCGGCGGTGTTGGACTCGAACATCACAAAGATGACGCTTTGTGAAAACTCCTGGCGATAGATGCCGAAGTAGCTCAGGCCCACCAGCGATGCAGCCCACAGCACCAGACCAATGATTGCCGTGGTGGCGCGGGTGAAGCGCGGCAGCAACAGGACGGGCGCCAGCCACAGGCTGCTGAGGAACAGTGCATCGCGAAAACCGGCGAAGCCGGTCGTCCCGCTGAACAGCAGCAGCGCCTGGGTTACACCGGAGAAATACCAGAAGAACAGCAAGAGCCAGCCGAGGCCGGCCCAGTCCACGCGCTTGTGCGCGGCGGGTGATGTAGTGTGTGACACGTATGCCTCGTCGTACCTTGGCGGCCAGCGGTTGTGCCCGTGGCCGGAAAGGGCGTGACGCTAATCTGCGGACTGTGAAAATAACGTCAACGCGTTGAATTCTGTGACCTGCATGGCCGTAGCAGGCATTAGCTGGGCCGTTCACCGCGTTTTCCCCTGGCCGCCGAGGTATGATGGCGGCAGCGAAAACGTCCTGAAAGGCCCCGTAGACCATGAACCGTCGTAAGAAGATCAAGCAGCTATTGCAGGCGCATGCCAAAAAGGCCAGTGCCAAACTGGCGCCACGCAAGCCCAAGTACATCTGCAAGGCGGACCGCTTGAAGATGGAGGCAGAGGCGGCGGGCGAGGCTTCCCACCTGGCCGACTGACACCGCCCCTACACCGATCGCACGGGCTTCAACGGCGGTAGTAATGATGCGCGTCATGATGACGCTGGCGCATGGCGCGCTCATGGCGGCGCTCCCAATCACGGCGCCGTTCCCAGTCGCGCCGCCGCTCCCAGTCCCGACGGGCTTGTTCACGCCGCCACTGTTCGCGGCGCCAGTCGCTTCGATGGTCGTGCCAGCGATCGTCATCATGCGCCAGGAGGGTGGCCGGCTGGTCAACGGCCACGCTGGCCACGCTCGACCAAGGGTTGCCGGCTGGCTTTAACGGTGACTGGACAGCCGGTGAAACCGGTTCGGCGGCTTTCATTTGCGTTGCCGATGCCGTGCCCACCGCCGCGAGCGAGAACAGGCCGAGCAGCACCAACCTTGCGACATGTATTTTCATGAGCGTAGCCAACCTCTGATAACGAATGAGCCATCTGGCCAGCAGGTGTGGGGCGAACCTTGTCTCGCGTTCCGCTACCTTTCTGTGCCTCACACATAGACAGGGAATCAGGAAAAAGTTCGCTACAGCAACAACTTGAAGAACTTTGCCGGGGTGGTTGGCGCTGTGCAGTATCCGCCGTGAGTGCCCCACTGGTCAGTCAAAGGCCTGCAAACACCTCACGCAAATGCCGCCGGTAACTGTCGAACGCAGCAATCGCACCTTTCACCACCTCTGCTTCTTCCTGCTCCCCCAGCACCAGGCTGTCCAGCCTGGCAACAAATGCGCGCCAATGCAGCGCTCGGCCATCCGGGTGAGGGGCCAGGTGGCGGGCGCCCTTGTCACCCTCCAGCCCAAGACGTTGCGTGTGCTTGTAGAGAAACGCCGCCCCCAGGTTCGAGCCTTCACTGCAATACAGCCATCCCAAGGCCTGGGCCGAGCTGACACAGACCGGTTGGGTGGACGTTGGCAGCGGCAGGCCCAGGTCGCGCAGGTCGGCCTCGACCGCCGTGAAACGTGACAGCGCCGCCAACCCCGGCAGTTGCAGGTTGAGCTGTTCATCCTGATACAACGTCAGCAGGCTGCCATGAAAACGGTGCTGCACCTGCAGGAAGCGACCATATCGCTCGCGGTTCTCGAAAGGCCGCGCTGCCATTACCAGTTGATCGACGCTGTCATGATCCCTGCTGCTGGCCGCCTTCAGGCGTTTGCAGCGGCTGGGTTCGGTGAAGGGAAAAGTTACAGCGGTCATCGGCGTATCCGTGGCAATAGAGCAAGGCTCCCATGATGCTTGCCATCCTTGGCAGGCAGCAAGCGTCACACACTCGACCTGACCGAGTTCGCAATGATGGAGTGCAAGGTCGAGGCTCATTTATCATGGCGGCTGCCTTTACCATTGCCAAGGATACCTGCCATGAGCGCGCTTCAGTTCCGCACCCCCGTTCCCGCCGATGCCGAGCGTTGCTACGCCATCGAAATTGGCGCCTATGAAGGGGATGAGGCGGCCACGCTGGAGAAAATCCGCACGCGCATCACGCAATACCCACAAGGCTTCCTGGTGCTGGAAAGCGACGGCGAGATCGTGGGTTTCATCAACAGTGGCTGCGCCCACGAGGTCGTGATGTCCGACGAGGCCTTCAAAGAGCTGGTCGGCCATGACCCGGCGGCCGCGAACGTGGTGATCATGTCGGTGGTTGTAGACCCGACCCACCAGGGCAAAGGCTACGCCAAAGTGTTGATGAACGAATTCATCGGACGCATGCGTGCGGCGGGCAAGCAGACCATTCACCTGATGTGCAAGGAGCAGCATGTGGCCCTGTACCAGAAGCTGGGCTACCGATACGTGAAACCGTCGCCGTCGGACCACGGCGGCATGGCCTGGCATGAGATGGTCATGGACCTTTGAGTGGACATGACATCGTAGTGCGCGCTACCCGCAGCTTCTCTAGATGGCAGCGCAGCCCAAAGGGCTGCGCATGCCCTTCATTCAACCCGGCGACGCCGAGCTGATGCCTGGCCTCAAGTGCCACTGACCAGCTGATGGGCCAGCTGGTTGTGGCGTTCCAGTACGCGCGGCAGGTCGACGGTGGCCAGCTGGCCGTCTTTCACCACGACGCGGCCGTTGATCACGCTGGTATGCACCTGGGTCGGGGTGCAGAACACCAGTGCCGCCAATGGGTCATGGTGGCCGCCGGCATACGCCACATGGCCCAGGTCGAAGGCGACGAAATCGGCGACCATGCCCGGGGCCAGTGCGCCGATATCATTGCGGTTGAGCACTTTTGCGCCACCCAGGGTGGCTATCTCTAGCGCTTCGCGTGCGGTCATCGCGTCAGGGCCGAAGCCCACCCGTTGCAGCAGCAGGGCCTGGCGCACTTCACCGATCATGCTGGCGCCGTCGTTGGAGGCAGAGCCATCGACCCCCAGGCCCACCGGTACGCCGTGGTCGCGCATCTTGCGTACCGGGGCGATGCCCGAGGCCAGGCGCATGTTCGAGCATGGGCAGTGGGCGACGCCGGTGCCGGTGCGGGCGAACAGCTCAATGCCGTGCTGGTCGAGCTGCACGCAGTGGGCATGCCATACATCATGGCCGACCCAGCCAAGGTCTTCGGCGTACTCGGCAGGGGTCATGCCGAACTTCTCGCGGCTGTAGGCGATGTCGTTGACGTTCTCGGCCAGGTGGGTGTGCAGCGACACCCCATACTGGCGCGCCAGCACGGCGGCTTCGCGCATCAGGTCGCGGCTGACCGAGAACGGCGAGCATGGCGCAACCACGATGCGGCGCATCGAGCCGTGGCTGGCATCGTGGTAGTCCTCGATCAGGCGTTGCGATTCCTTGAGGATGTCGGCTTCCTTCTCCACCACCGCGTCAGGTGGCAGGCCGCCTTGGCTCTGGCCCACGCTCATGCTGCCGCGCGCGGCATGGAAGCGCATGCCGATCTCGGCAGCGGCGTGGATGCTGTCGTCGAGCTTGCAGCCGTTGGGGTAGATATACAGGTGATCGCTGGAGGTGGTGCAGCCGGACAGGATCAGCTCGGCCATGGCGGTCTGGGTCGACACCGCGATCATCTCGGGGGTCAGGCGCGCCCAGATCGGGTACAGGTTGGTCAACCAGTTGAACAGCTCGCCGTCCTGAGCGGCCGGTACCACGCGGGTGAGGCTCTGGTACATGTGGTGGTGGGTGTTGACCAGGCCTGGGATGACCACCTTGCCGGCCATGTCCAGAACCACATCGGCGTGTTGCGGCAGGGTTTCGCTGGGGCCGACTTGCTTGATCAGGTTGCCTTCGATGAACAGGCCGCCGTTCTTGATTTCGCGGCGTTCGCCGTCCATGGTGACCAGCAGTGCGGCGTTTTTGACGAGGAGCGTTTTTGCAGGGTTTGTAGATGACATGGTGCAAGCCTGCGCAATACGCATCGGCGATTGCCGATGTCATAGGCGCTCGGTATTGTAAGCAAGCTTTTTACTGATTGTATACAGCTCGAAGTGCCCGTGCCGGTCTCTTGACGGCTAGAGCCGCGAAGAGGCCGGCACGGGTTGCAGCCATGAAAGATCACACCGTCTCGCGGCTGCTCACACCCTCCAGCAACCGGGCAATCCCCAGCGGGTTAGCGTTTTTCAACGCATCCGGCAGCAGTGCGTCCGGGTAGTTCTGGAAGCACACCGGGCGCAGGAAGCGGTCGATGGCCAAGGTGCCGACCGACGTGCCGCGGGCGTCGGAGGTGGCCGGGTAAGGGCCGCCATGCACCATGGCATCGGAAACCTCCACACCGGTCGGGTAGCCATTGAGCAGCAAGCGCCCGGCCTTGCGTTCCAGCAGCGGCACCAGTGAGGCAAAGGCGCGCAAGTCGTCAGGTTCGGCAATCAGGGTGGCGGTCAGCTGACCTTGCAGGTGACGCAATGCTTCGGCCAGTTGCTGGGCATCGGCCACTTCAACCACCACGGTGCAAGGGCCGAACACCTCCTCCTGCAACAGCGGGTCGCCATTGAGCAGCAGGCTCACGTCGGCCTTGAACAACTGCGGCTGAGCCTGGTTACCCGTTTGCGGTTGGCCGGCCAGATGCTGGATACCCGGGTGCGCCAGCAGGTGCTGCACAGCGTTCTGGTAGCTGCGCAGGGTGCCCGCGTTGAGCATGGTCTGCGGGCCTTGGTCGGCCATGCGTGCCACCAGCGTTTGCAGGAAATGCTCGAAGTGTGGCGTCCGGATACCCACCACCAGGCCCGGGTTGGTGCAGAACTGCCCGCAGCCCAGCACCACCGAGGCGGCCAGCTCGGTCGCCACCTGCTCACCGCGAGCCTGCAGAGCCTGCGGCAGCACGATCACCGGGTTGATACTGCTCATTTCGGCGAACACAGGGATCGGCTGTGGGCGCGCTGCGGCCATGTCGCACAGGGCGCGGCCACCGCGCAGCGAGCCGGTAAAGCCGACCGCCTGGATGGCTGGGTGCTTGACCAGCGCTTCGCCCACACCGGCACCGTAGATCATGTTGAAAACGCCTGCCGGCATACCGCTGCTGGTCACTGCACGGTCGATGGCCGCGGCTACATGGGCTGCAGTGAGCATGTGCCCGCTGTGTGCCTTGAACACCACCGGGCAGCCGGCGGCCAGCGCCGAAGCGGTGTCACCGCCAGCGGTGGAGAAGGCCAGAGGGAAGTTGCTGGCGCCGAACACGGCCACCGGGCCCACGCCGATGCGGTACTGGCGCAGGTCCGGGCGCGGCAGTGGGGTGCGCTGGGGCAGGGCGCGGTCGATGCGTGCAGCGTAAAAGTCGCCACGCCGTACCACTTCGGCAAACAGGCGCAGCTGGTTGCTGGTGCGGCTGCGTTCGCCGCGGATGCGTGCTTCAGGCAGTGCGGTTTCGCGCATCACGTCCTGGATGAAGTCATCACCTAACGCGTCCAGTTCGCTGGCGATCGCGTCGAGAAAAGCAGCGCGCTGGTCCGGGCGGGTGCTGCGGTAGCTCGGGTAGGCCGCCTCGGCGGCCTGGGCGGCGGCCTCGACTTCGTCGCCGGTCGCCTGGTGGAAGGCGTAGGGCAGTGCTTCACCGGTATGGGCGTCGAGGCTGTGCAGCAGCACGTCACCGTGGCCACTGAGCTGGCCGGCGATGTGGTTCAGGCGGTGTTCGATGGACATTTCGTTTCCCGTTGGCAATGACAATCGTTGGTCAGGACTGTAGGGGGCGAACGGGGTGCTGAATAATGATTAATCCGGATCGGGTGATAACGAGCAGTTATCACCCGGGTTCTCGCGATGCCCTGCAGGAGCGGTCACGCAAGGCGTCAGGGCTCACTCGGCCATCTGCAACTCTGGCAGCTTCCCGCGCAACGCCCGGGTCAGCCCCAGTAGCACCAACAGGCCCAGGCCCATCCAGCACAGGCCGATGGTGAACGACAGGCTGGTCAGGCTGCTCCATAGCCATAGTGTGCTGAGAAAGCCCAGGCCGGGAATGGCGCCGTACAGCAGGCAGTTGCGGCAACCGCGCAGTTTCTGGTCAACCAGGTAGTGCTTGACCACCGCCAGGTTCACCGCCGAAAAGGCGAACAGTGCGCCAAAGCTGATCATGTTTGCCACGGTATCCAGGGTGATCACCAGGGCGATCAGCGACAGCAGGCTGACCACCAGGATGGCAGTGGCCGGCACGCGCTTTTTCGTCACCAGCTGGCCGAATGCCCGCGGCAATGCGCCGTCACGGCCCATGGCGAACAGTACGCGCGACACGCTGGCTTGGGACACCATGGCCGAAGCGAAGCAGCCGGCCCGTAGGTCGCGGTGAAGGCGGTTACCAGCAGCTCGCCCCCCACCCGGCGCATCACGTCGACCGACGCTGAATCCGGATCGGCGAAGCTGCCCCAATCGGGGAACACCATCTGTGCGCAATAAGACACCACCAGAAACAGCAGGCCGCCGATCAACGACACCGCCAGAATCGCCACGGGAATGCGGTAGGTCGGGTTACTGGTTTCCTCAGCCATGGTCGACACCGCATCGAAACCGAGGAACGACAGGCACAGCACGGCGGCGCCGGTCATGATCAATGGCACGCTGAAGCCTTCGTGGTGCAAGGGGGCCAGCAGCGACACCGACTCCGCCTGTCCGCTGAGCTTGAGAATGGACAGGGCGACGAAGACGATGATGAACACCAGTTGCACCACCACCAGGATCCAGTTGACCCGGGTGATCGACTCGATGCCGATCAGGTTGAGGAAGGTGACCAGGGCAATGGAGCCCGCCACCCACACCCAGGCATGGATGGTCGGGAAGTATTCCGACATGTAGATGCCGATCAGCAGGTAGCTGAGCAGCGGCAGAAAGATGTAGTCGAGCAGCAGTGTCCAACCGGTGATGAAGCCGATAGGGCTGCCGAAGGCCTTGCGCGTGTAGGTGTAGACCGAGCCGGAGTAGGGGTGGGCCTGGACCATGCGGCCGTAACTGTAGGCGGTCAGCAGCATGGCGGCGAGCGTGAGCAGGTAGGCGGTGGGCAGGTGCCCTTTGGTCATCTGGGTGACCAGCCCGTAGGTGGTGAATACGGCCAGGGGCACCATGTAGGCCAGGCCAAACAGCACCAGGGCGGTCATGCTCATGGACTTGCGGAAGCGGCCGGTGCTGGTGCCGGGTTGCGAGGGTGCATGCGGGGCGGGGCTATGGGCTGTACTTGTTGTTGTATGCATTGCTAACTCCTGAAAAGGGATGCAGGACACCGCGGCAGGCGAGCAGGCTCGCGACCGTTAGGTGCTGTGCAAGGAGGTCGAGCGGAAAGCTCGCAGCGCTGGGGCGGGTTGATGCTCCCACACCCTGCAGGTACCCGGAATCACCCTTTGGGGTGAGCGGCCACTGCCCTTGCCCGGCTCACCCCAAAGGGTGATTCCGGTGCCTGCAGCCCCGTGGGAGTATCTGCTCAACGACGCACCGCACTGGCGGCGGTGCCACTGAGAAGAAACGGCAGGCTTACAGTGACCAATCAATTGCTTTCAGCACAATGGTTCGAGCACCAGGCCAAGGTCACCGAGGCGATCGGCCGGCCGGGCTTTGCCGCCAGCCTGTTTGCTGCACTGGGTGTGATACGGCCGATCCAGGCGACCACGGTGTACCTGTACCCGCACGACGGCATGCCCTGTGCGCTGTTCGAGCAGGATGACAAGGCACCTTGGCAGCCCGAAGGCAATGTCAGCCGCTACCTGTCGGGTTACTACCTGCTTGACCCGTTCTACGGTGCTTGTGTGGAACAGGTCGAATCCGGCTGCTACGGCCTGTTCGAAGTGGCGCCCGATCACTTCGAGGTCAGCGAATACTACCAATCGTTCTACCGCCACTCGCACCTGGAGGATGAGCTCAACTACATCCTGCAGGTGGCGCCCGGGCAAAGCCTGGCGGTGTCGCTGGCCTTCACCGACAAGCTGGATGGGCAAAGCCGCACGCGGTTCGGGCTCATCACGCCTTGGGTGCTGGCGGTACTCGGCAAGCATTTTGCCGGGCTGGACAGCCGCGCAGGCCGCTTCGAGAACATCCTCGAGCAACGTATCCATGCCGCGCTGAACAACTTCGGCAGCTCGCTGCTGACCGAGCGTGAATGCCGTATCGCCCAGTTGATCCTGCGTGGTCACTCGACCAGGTCGCTGGCCGAGCGGCTGGGGGTGTCGGAAGACACCATCAAGTCGCACCGCAAGAACGTCTACGTCAAGCTCGACATCGGCACCCAGTCCGAACTGTTCTCCCTGTTCATCGACGCACTGGCCAATGCCCAGGGCGTGC
The DNA here is from genome assembly GCF_043106005.1 of Pseudomonas sp. GLN_2. Classification (NCBI taxonomy): domain Bacteria; kingdom Pseudomonadati; phylum Pseudomonadota; class Gammaproteobacteria; order Pseudomonadales; family Pseudomonadaceae; genus Pseudomonas; species Pseudomonas sp. GLN_2. The sequence goes on from NZ_JBICMC010000103.1 coordinate 149,913, forward strand.
TGGGCAAGGACCCGCTGGAAAGCTACATGGGCAAGCTGCGCTGAGCGCCAGCTGCCCTGCAACCCCACCGCAAAGGAAAACCAACAATGAACGCGCCTTTCGCCCCGCAACGCCAGACCCGTGACTACCAGGCAGCCGATGCCGCCCACCACATTCATGCCTTCCTCGACCAGAAGGCGCTGAACGCCGAAGGGCCGCGGGTGATCGTCGGGGGCGAACGCCTGCACCTGTGGGACAGCGAGGGCAAGCGTTACCTGGATGGCATGTCCGGCCTGTGGTGCACCCAGCTCGGTTATGGCCGTCGTGACCTGACGGCCGCCGCAGCCACGCAGATGGATCAGCTGGCCTACTACAACATGTTTTTCCACACCACCCACCCGGCGGTGATCGAACTGTCCGAGTTGCTGTTCAGCCTGCTGCCGGGGCACTACAGCCACGCGATCTACACCAACTCGGGCTCCGAGGCCAACGAGGTACTGATCCGCACCGTGCGCCGCTACTGGCAGGTGGTTGGCCAGCCAGGCAAGAAGATCATGATCGGCCGCTGGAACGGCTACCACGGCTCGACCCTGGCGGCCACGGCGTTGGGCGGGATGAAGTTCATGCACGATATGGGCGGGCTGATTCCGGATGTGGCACACATCGACGAACCTTACTGGTACGCCGAGGGCGGTGAACTGACCCCGGCCGAGTTCGGCCGCCGCTGCGCCCTGCAGCTGGAGGAAAAGATCCTCGAACTGGGTGCCGAGAACGTTGCCGGCTTCATTGCCGAACCCTTCCAGGGGGCTGGCGGCATGATCTTCCCGCCGGAAAGCTACTGGCCGGAAATCCAGCGTATCTGCCGCCAGTACGACGTGCTGTTGTGCGCCGATGAGGTGATCGGTGGCTTTGGCCGCACCGGCGAATGGTTCGCCCATGAATACTTCGGCTTCGAGCCCGACACCCTGTCAATTGCCAAGGGCCTGACCAGTGGCTATGTGCCCATGGGTGGCCTGGTGCTGAGCAAGCGCATTGCCGAGGCGTTGGTGGAACGCGGCGGGGTATTTGCCCACGGCCTGACCTATTCCGGCCACCCGGTGGCGGCGGCAGTGGCCATCGCCAACCTGAAGGCGCTGCGTGACGAAGGCATCGTGCGCCAGGTGAAGGACGACACGGGGCCGTACCTGCAGCGCATTCTGCGTGAAGTGTTTGCGGACCACCCATTGATCGGCCAGGTGCAAGGGGCCGGACTGGTGGCGGCGCTGCAGTTCGCCGAGCACAAGCCGACGCGCAAGCGCTTTGCCAACGAGAACGACCTGGCCTGGCAGTGCCGCACCTTTGGTTTCGAGGAAGGGGTGATCATTCGCTCGACCCTGGGCCGGATGATCATGGCCCCGGCCTTGATCGCCAACCACAGCGAGCTGGATGAGCTGGTGGAGAAGACCCGGATAGCCGTAGACCGCACGGCGCGGCTGGTCGGCAAGCTCTAAGCCTTCTGGGGGCGCTTCGCGCCCCGATCGCGACGCAAGGCCGCTCCCACAGCAATCGCGTCGCTTGCAGGGGCAACGCTGTTCTGGTGGGAGCGGCCTTGTGTCGCGATTGGGCTGCAAAGCAGCCCCGGCGATCCATCCGTGGGACGACGCCCCCATCCAAAAGATTGCTCCCATGCTTACCAGGAGTACACATGTATACCCTCGAATTCTGGCAACAGCGCGCTTCGGATCTGTACCTGCCATCCCAAGCGCTTATCAGCGGCAAACCCGTCAACGCTCAGGATGGCGCCACCTTCGCAGCCATCAACCCCGCCACCCACAACGTAATGGCACAGGTTACCGCCTGCGGCCAGGCCGAGGTCGACCTGGCCGTCGCCAGCGCCCGTCGAGCCTTCGAGCAAGGCCCCTGGCCGCGCATGGCGCCTGGCGAGCGCAAGAAAGTGCTGCTGCGCCTGGCCGAGCTGATCATGGCCCATCGCGAGGAGCTGGCCCTGCTGGACTCGCTGAACATGGGCAAGCCGGTGATGGACGCCTACAACATCGACGTGCCGGGTTCTGCCCATGTGTTCGCCTGGTACGGCGAGGCGCTGGACAAGCTGTATGACCAGGTGGCGCCCACTGCTGCCAATGCGCTGGCCACCATCACCCGCGAAGCCCTCGGCGTGGTCGCTGCCGTGGTGCCATGGAACTTCCCGCTCGACATGGCCGCCTGGAAGCTAGCCCCGGCGCTGGCTGCCGGCAACAGCGTGGTGCTCAAACCTGCCGAACAATCACCATTCTCGGCCCTGCGCCTGGCCCAGCTGGCGCTGGAAGCCGGTGTGCCGGAAGGCGTGCTGAACGTGGTGCCGGGCCTGGGCGAGCAGGCCGGGCAGGCGCTGGGCCTGCACCCGGATGTGGACTGCCTGGTCTTCACCGGCTCCACCCAGGTGGGCAAGTACTTCATGCAGTACTCGGCGCAGTCCAACCTCAAGCAGGTGTGGCTGGAGTGCGGCGGCAAGAGCCCGAACCTGGTGTTCGACAACTGCCAGGACCTGGACCTGGCTGCGGAAAAGGCCGCCTTCGGCATTTTCTTCAACCAGGGCGAGGTGTGTTCGGCCAACTCGCGGCTGTACGTGCAGCGTGCCATCCACGATGAGTTCATCGAGCGCCTGCAGGCCAAGGCTCGCCAGTGGCTGCCCGGTAACCCGCTGGATCCGGCGAGCCGCGCCGGGGCCATTGTCGATGCCGAGCAGACCGGCCGCATCGAGGCCGCCATCGTGCGTGCCGGGCAAGAGGGCGCGCAATTGGTGTGTGGCGGCCGACGCCTGACCGTCGAAGGTTCGGACAACTACATCGAGCCGACCATTTTTGCCGGTGTCGAGGGCCGCATGAGCCTGGCGCGGGAGGAGGTGTTCGGCCCGGTACTGGCGGTCAGCGCCTTCGACACGGAAGAAGAAGCCGTGCGCCTGGCCAACGACAGCATCTATGGCCTGGCAGCTTCGGTGTGGAGTGACGACTTCAACCAGGTGCACCGGGTAGCGCGGGCGTTGAAAGCCGGTACCGTGTCTGTGAACACGGTCGATGCGCTGGATGTGACGGTGCCATTCGGTGGGGGCAAGCAGTCGGGGTTTGGCCGCGATCTGTCGCTGCATTCGTTCGACAAGTATTCGCAACTCAAGACCACTTGGTACCAGCTGCGCGGCTGATGTATTGATCATTGACCGCGGCACTTCGCGGGCATGCCCGCTCCCACAGGTTCAGCACAAGTCTGAGGGTTGTGCTGGACCTGTGGGAGCGGGCGCGCCCGCGAAGAGGCCGTATCTGGCGCCGCAGCGGGACCCGGTTAGAAGTCCACGCTAGCCGAAAGCTGATAGGTCCGCGGCGCCCCCAACCCCAGGGTCTGGGTCAGTGGCACACCCCAGTAGTCCTTGTCCCCCAGGTTGGCGATGTTCGCTCGCAAGGTGACCGGCTTGTTGGCGACCTGGGTCACAAAGCGGGCGCCAACGTCGAAGATCGTGTAACCCGGAATCGACAGGCTGTTCTCGGCATTGATGTATTGCTTGGACTGTGAGGTCACGTTGCCGGTCAGGGTCAGCCCATCCAGGCCGGGGATGTCCCACTCCATGCCCAGTTTGCCCTGCACCTTGGGGTAGGCCGTGGCGGTCTTGCCATCGTTGGCACCGCCTGCGGTCTTGGTCAGCTTGGGGTCGACATAAGCCACGCCCCCCATCAGGCGCACGTCGGGCAGAGGGGCACCGAAGAAGCTCCATTCCACGCCCCGATTACGCTGCTCGCCACCGAACGAAAAGATGTTGGTGACCGGGTCGGTATAGCTGCCCGGGCGCTTGATTTCATACAGCGCCAAGGTGTGGCTGAAGGTGCCCAGGTCGAGCTTGAGGCCGATTTCCTTCTGTTTTGATTTGTACGGCGCGAACACGTCGCCATAGTTGGCAGCGGTGATCGGTGCGGCCGCGCCTTTGCTCAGGCCTTCGATGTAGTTGGCGTACAGCGACAGCTCATCGGTCAGCTTGAACAGGATGGCCCCGGCAGGGGTGGTGGCGTGGGTGTCATAGCCTGGTTTGTTGCGGGCACCGGTATTGGTGTTGTAAGTGTCGGTGACCACTTCCTGGCGACGTACGCCGAGGGTCAGCTGCACCCTGTCATCCAGCACCGACAGGGTGTCGGCGATGCCATAACTTTTCAGGTCGTTTTCCGTGTGGGCAATCAGTGGCCAGGCCTCCGATACCTTCGGGCCCCAGACAGGGTTGTAGATATTGGTCGTCCAGTTCGAGCCGGCGGCGCGGCGGCCGAAGTCCTTTTGCGTGTCGCTGTACTGGGTGGCGTTGACCGACCATTGGTGGTTGATGCCGAAGGTGTCGAAATGGCCACGCAGCCCCACCTCGGCAGAAGTCTTGTGGATCTCCATCTGCAACTGGCCCATCGCGGTGGTGAAATCACCGGCGCTGTTGTTCACCGTTGCTGTGAGTGCGCCGCTGTAGCGATAGTCCGTCTTGCTGGTGCCGACCGCGCCATAGGCCAGCAACTGGTCGTTCAGCTCGTACTCACCACGCAGGATGACGCCCTTGTCCTTGGTTTCCACATAAGCCCAGTCGGGGTTGAGCAGTGTGTCGTTTTTTGGCGGTTTGGGGACTGGTACCCCAGCGGCCAGGCCCATGCCGCGGTTCTGGCCGCTGAGGTGGTCGTCGGTATCGAACAGGTCGAGCGACAGCTTGCCACGTTCGCCACGCCAGTCCAGGGCCAGAGAAGACAGCACATTGCGCTGGCGTTGATCGTCGATGGCAGTGTCGCCGTCGCGGTACATGCCGTTGAAGCGCACGCCAAACTGGTTGCCCTCACCGAAGCGCCGGCCAACGTCGACATGGCCGCCAAGCTGGGCATCGGAAGCGTAGGTGGCGGTCAGCCGGGTCAGCGGCGTGTCGCCAGCGCGCTTGGGAATCAGGTTGACAATACCGCCCACCGAACCGCCGGGCGGCATGCCGTTAAGCAGCGCCGACGGGCCTTTGAGTACTTCGATGCGTTCGTACATTTCGGGTGAGGCGCGGTAGTAGGGGGCCATGCCGAACAGGCCATCGATAGTCATGTCACTGACGCTGGTCTGGAAGCCGCGGATCGAGTAGTTCTCGCTGTAGGTGCCGGTCAGGCCGTTGCTGAACACTGACGGGTCGGTGGCGGCGATAACGTCGGTGATGTCCCGGGCCTGCAGATCCTGAATGTAGGTGTCGGTGTAGCTGACGGTGCTGAACGGCGTTTCCATGAAGTCTTTGTTGCCCAGCAGGCCCACCCGCCCGCCGGTGGCCACCTGGCCGCCGGCATACACCGGTGGCAGTGGATCGGCAGCGCTGGCTTGGGCGTCGATCAGGGTGGCGGGCAATTCCGGGGCGGCGGGTTTTTCTTCAGCGGCCTCGTGGGGGTTGGCTGCGTCGGCGTGTGCGGCGATTGGCGCCAGTGTGCAGCTACCAAGGGCCAAGCCAATGAATACGGCATGTGCCAGCGGGGTGCGCGGCAGCGCAGGCAATGCCAGGGCAGGGGACGAGAGTGTGTGCAAGGTACGGATGGACACGCGATGGCTCCAGAGGGACAGATGGCGGGTTGTGTTTTTGCATTTAAAAAGCGAAGACGTAAGGCAAATGAGAATCACGTGCTAACGCAGTGGCAGGCATTTGCAAAAAGGCAGTGCCTAGTCCTGATAGCCCCTGATCACGTCATCCGCGATCAAAGCCAGTGAGGTCGGGCTGGCGGCCGTGACGTACCAGGCCTGCGGGTCGACGAACACCACGCGGCCGTGGTTCCAGGCGTTGGTCTGGCGCAGCAGGGGGTTGTCCAAGGTGTCTGCCGTCATCATTGGGCGGTGCTCCATGACGGCGGTGCGATCCACCACATAGAGGATGTCGGGGTTGGCCTGCTGGATGAACTCACTGGAAATCGGCTGGCCATGCAGGCCGGTATCCAGGGTAGTGGTGGCCGGCTTGACGCCCAGGTCATTGAAGATGAAGCCGTAGCGCGACTGCACGCCGAAGGCGCTGAAGGCGCCGTTGTTGTGCAGCACCACCAGGGCCCGCTCCGGGCGGTCGCGGGTGACGCTGCGCGCCTGGGCCAGCTTGGCCTCCAGTGCGTCAGCCTTGCGCTGGGCCAAGCCTTGCTTGCCGAACACCTGCCCAAGGCTGAGCAGGTGCTGCCTGACCATGGCGACATGCCCGGTTTCGCTGTCGCGATAGTCCACATCGAAGTGCAGGGTCGGCGCCATTTCGCTCAGTTCGTCATAGTGGTTGGCCTGCAGCGAGGTGATCAGGATCAGGTCAGGCCGCGCCGCATGCACCCGCTCTAGGTTGGGCTGCACGATCGAGCCGACATCTGCCGTTTGCCCGGCATTCTTATAGCGTGCAAGAAAGTCCGGCACGAAGTCCTTGGGCATGCCCGCCACGGGTACGCCCAACTGGTCGAGGAAGTCCACTTCGTTCATGTCCAGAGCCACCGTGCGCTGTGGCAGTTGACTGATCACTGTGGTGCCCAGTTTGTGCTGTACGGTTAACGGCGTGTAGTCGCCATGGCGCGTGGTGTTCGCCGGTGCCGCTGTGGCTGCCGTGGGCTCGTTGCAGCCGTGCAGGGCGAGGGTGGCGGCTAGCAGTAGCGCCAATGGCCAGCCGTTGGCGGGGTGGTTGCGGTTCATTGCTGTTCTCCGGGTGGGTTGAAGTAGTTGCACAGGCGGCCGCGCGCGCTGTGGGTGATGTCGAAATCCAGCCCGTACAGCGCGTGCAGCTGTCGCTCGGTCACAACCTGCTCGACGCTGCCGCTGCAATGCACACGGCCACCCTGCATGGCGACGATGCAGTCGGAGTAGGCGGCTGCAAAGTTGATGTCGTGCACCACCAAAATCACCGTGCGGCCGAACTCGTCGCACAGCCGACGCAGGGCGCGCATGATCTGCACGGCGTGGCGCATGTCGAGGTTGTTCAACGGCTCGTCCAGCAGCAGATAGTCGGTCTGTTGGGCGATGGTCATGGCCAGAAAGGCCATTTGCCGCTGGCCGCCGCTGAGTTCATCGAGGTAGGCCTGGCGCAGCGGCTCCAGGGACAGAAAGGCAATGGCCTGGTCGATGGCCCGACGGTCTGCAGCGGTGAGCGCACCACGACTGTAGGGGAAGCGGCCGAACGCGACCAGTTCGTCGACGGTCAGGCGCAGGTTGAAGTCGACCGACTGGCGCAGGGTGGCCACGCGCCGGGCATAGTCGCCGATGGCGATGCTGTCGATGCTTTGCCCGTCCAGGCGTATGTCACCGCTGGCAGGCGCCAGCAGCCGGGCCAGCATCATCAGCAAGGTGGACTTGCCGGCGCCATTGGGGCCGATCAGCGAGGTCAGCTGCCCGCGTGGGAAGCTGGCGCTTACCCCGCTCAACACCTCTTTGCTGCCATAGGTTTTGTGCAGGTCGTGGACAGTAATCATGCGGCTCCCCGGTTGCGCACCATCAGGGCGAGGAAGTAGGTGCCACACACCAGGTTCACGAGGATGCCGACGGTGGTCCTGTAGTTGAAGACATGCTCGACCAGCAACTGGGCGGCAATGAACACGGCAATGGCCACGGCGCTGCCGAGGGCCAGGGTGACCCGGTGGCGCAAGGTACCGGCCATCGCATAGGTGATGTTGGCGACGAACACGCCCATGAATGCCGTGGGCCCCAACAGGCTGGTCGACACCGCGACCAACGCTGCGATCAGCGCCAGCAGCAGGCGCACGTTGCGCCGGTAGTCCACGCCCAGTGAAATGGCCTGGTCGCGCCCGAGTGCCAGCACGTCCAGCACCGGTACGGCCCGGGCCAGCAGCACACACACGCCCGCCACCAGCACGGCCGAATACAGCAGCAACTGCGGCGATGCCCGGTTGAACGAAGCCTGGGTGTAGCCCAGCAGCATCGAGAACTCGCCGGGGCTGACTTTCAGCTGGACGAACTGGGTGAACGTGGCCATGACCATGGTCAGCACCAGGCCGACCAGCAGCAGGAAGTACACGTTGTTTTTGCCGTCACGAAACAGCCAGCGGTGCAGGGCCCAGGAGTAGCCGAGCATCAGTAGCATCGAGAGCAGGAAATTGCCGTCACTGCCGAGCAGGATCAGCCCCTGCACGCCCATGCCCAGCACCAGCAGCGCCTGCAGCAGCAGGTACACGGCTTCGTAGCCCATGATCGCCGGGGTGAGGATGCGATTGCCGGAAAGGGTCTGGAAGGCGATGGCGGAGCAGGCCACGCACACGCCACCGATCACCATGGCCGCCAGGCGCACAAGGCGCTTGGGGATGAGGTAGGCGAAATCCGCCCCAGCGTTGACGAACACGAACAGCGTCGCCAGAGCGACCACGGCCAGCCACAAGCAGTGTCGGCCTTTCATCGCTGCCTCCAGATGATCAGCCCGAGGAAGATCAGCCCGCCCAGGCCGCCTGCAGTCAGGCCGATGGGCACTTCGAACGGGTAGATCAGCAACCGCCCGAGCAGGTCGCAGACCAGCAGCAAGGCCGCACCGCCCAGCGCCACCAGTGGCAGGGTGCGGCGCAGGTTGTCGCCATGGCGCAGGGCGACCAGGTTGGGCACCACCAGGCCGACGAAGGGGATGGCGCCGACGATGATCACGCTGGCCGACACCGTCACTGCTACCAGCAGCAGGCCCACCGTCACGTTGGCGGTGTAGTTCAGGCCCAGGCTGGTGGCCATGCCTTCGCCCATGCCCAGCACGGTGAAGCGCTGTGCGTACAGGTAAGTGAGCAACACGATCGGTACAATCAGGTAGAGAATTTCGTAGCGGCCCTGCACCACCTTGGAAAAATCACCCAGTAACCAGCCCTGCATGCTTTGCAGCAGGTTGAAGCGGTAGGCGTAGAACTCGGCCAGCGCACTCAGCACGCCGCCGTACATCAGGCCGATGACCGGCACCAGCACCGCGTTGCGGGTGCGTATGCGGCGGATGAGGGCGACAAACAGCAGGCTGGCGGCAAAGCACACGGCCAGTGCGAACAGCATGCGCAGCAGTGCCCCGGCCGCGGGCGCCAGGCCCAGCGACAGCAGGATGCCCAGGCGCGCGGCATCGAGCCCGCCGGTGGTGCTGGGTTCAACGAAACGGTTGCGCACGATCTGCTGCAGGATCACACCGCATACCGCCAGCCCGACACCCACCAGTATCAATGCGGCCAGCCGTGGCAGGCGGCTTGCGGTCAGGGTCAGCCAGGCGTCGCCTTGCAGGGTAAGCAGCTGAGACCAGGCCAGCTCACGAACGCCGACAGTCAGTGAGGCCGCGCACAACACCAGGAACAGGATGAGGCATGCAACACGCATCAGTCGTGTTCCACCCTCGGTGCCCCGATGCGCCAGCCGTTGGCGGCGTGGCGCTGTTCGAGCATGCGTGCATAGTGCCCGCCATTGGCGCGCAGTGTGGCCGGTGTGCCTTGTTCGACAACCTGCCCGGCGTCCAGCACCACGATATGGTCGGCCATGGCCACGGTGCTGAGCTGGTGTGCGATGACCACCAAGGTGCAACGCCCATGCAGGCTGTGCAGCGTCTGGGCAATCACGGCCTGGTTCTCGGCATCAAGGGCGGCGGTGGCTTCGTCCACCAGCAGTACTGGTGCTTGCCTGATCAGCGCACGGGCAATGGTCACACGCTGGCGTTCGCCACCGGAAAGCTGCGCACCACCTTCGCCCACGGACGTATCGAGGCCCCCGCGCAGCCGTTCGAGGGTGTGTCCCAAGCCGGCCATGTGCGCCGCTTGCAGTACCTCGGCGTCGCTGGCATCGGGTTTGCCGATACGGATGTTGTCGGCGATGCTGCCCTGGAACAGCCAGGTGTCCTGCAGTACTTGGCTGACTGTGTCGGTCAGGCTGGCGCGGGCCATTTGCCGCACGTCGACGCCGCCAATGCGCACACTGCCGTCGGTGGTATCGAAGAACCGTGCAATCAGGCGCATCAGTGATGTCTTGCCTGAGCCCGAGGCGCCGATGACGGCGGTCATGCTGCCTGCCGGGATGTGCAGGTTCACGTTTTGCAGCACGTCGGGCCCGGTGGGATTGTAGCGCAAGCTCACCCCTTGCAGGTTGATTGCGCCGCCCACCGGCCGGTGGGGCGAGGCGGGTTCTGGCAACGGCTTGGCTGCCAGGATCCGTTCGATTTCCTGCAGCTGGCCATGGGCCCCGCGCAGGATCTCGACATGGCTGGCCACGTCCTGCAGCGGGTCGATGAAGCGGCACACCAGCACCAGTGCCACGATCACCGCAACTGCGTCCTGCGCTTGGCCACCCGCCTGATCGCCGAACCACAGGCCGGCGGCCACCAACAGCGCGGCAAATGTTGCCTGCACGGCCCAACTGTTGAGCAGTGCTGACAGCGAAGCACGAATGATCAGGCCCATGCCGCTGCTGCGCTGGCGCTCCAGGCTTTGCGCCAGCAACCGTGTGCCCCCAGCCTCCCCATTGAAGGCCCGCAGCACCGACTGTGCCTGGGCGAACTCCACCATACGCTGGCTGGCGGCGGCGAAGTGCTGGTGAAAGGCGTGATCGGCCCGGCGCCCCAGGCGTGCGCTGAACAGCAGCACTGCAGCCAGTGCCGGCAGCGCTAGCAGGGCGACAAGCCCCAGCGGCGGGTGCAGGATGAACAGCGCAACCAACAGCACCAGCGGCGTGACGCTGCTACTGATCAAGGGCGTGAGCACATGGGCCGGCAGTTGGGCCACAGCCATCGTGCCCTGGGTGATCACATGCCCGAGCCGCGCGGTGTTGTCAGGGGTGAACCAACCCAATGGCAGCTGTGCTACCTGGGCGCCAATGTGCTGGCGGCCGCCTTGCAGCACCGCTACCGCCAAGCTTATGCCGGCCTTTTCCACCTGGCGTCGCCAGGCCCAGCACAGCGTCATGCCGGTGGCCAGCACGACCAACCAGGCACTGGCAGCGTGTATTTCGCTGTTCAGCAGGTGCAGCATGAGCGGCGCCAGGGTACTGATGGTCAGGCCACTGAATACCCCGTACAGCACGGTCATCAGCAGGTAACGGCGCCAGGCCGGGGCGCATTCGCCCAGCAGTCGAACGAAGGTTTTCAGCATGCTGGCAGCGCCTTTTTCACGGTGTCCTGATAACCACCCTGCGCCCACAGCCGTGCATAAAGGCCTTGGCGGGTGAGCAATTCGCTGTGGCGCCCTTGTTCACACAGGGCGCCTTGGTCCAGCACCAGGATCTGGTCGGCATGCATCACCGTGTCCAGCCGGTGGGCGATGACCAGTAGGGTGCGACCCCGGGCGAAACGCGACAGGGCATCCTGGATCGCCGCCTCGCTCTCGGCGTCGGCGGCTGCGGTGGCCTCGTCCAGTACCAGCACGGGCGGGTCGAGCAGCACGGCGCGAGCAATGCTCAGGCGCTGCTGTTCGCCCCCGGACAATTGCGCGTCTTCGCCCACCACCGAGTCATAGCCACGCGGCAGTTGCAGGATGCGTGTGTGAATGTTGGCCAGGCGCGCAGCCGCTTCGACTTGTTCGCGGGTTGCAGCCGGTTTGCCCAGGGCGATGTTGTCGGCCACGCTTGCATGGATCAGCCGCACCTCCTGCAGCACGAAACCTATGCGTCGGTACAGTTCGCGGCTCTCGATCTGCCGCAGGTCGACGCCACCCAGGGTGATGCGCCCGGCGTCTGGATCGAAAAACCGTAGCAGCAGGCGCGCCAGGGTCGACTTGCCGGCGCCAGAGGGGCCGACGATGGCGGTCGTGGTGCCGGGGGCCAAGGTGAAGCTGACGTCATCGAGCACGTTGTTGCCGGGGGCGTAGGCATGGCTCAGTTGCTCCACGCGCAGTTCGCTGCCGTTGGGCAGGCTGCCAACCGCAGGGGCCGGCAGCACCGGGGTGTCCAGCAGGACCTGCACCCGCTGGGCCGCCCCCACCGCGTTGTTGAGGTCGTGGGTAATGTAGTGCAACAACTGTAGCGGCGCGCACAACCCAGGTGTGACCAAGGCAAAGGGCAGTATCTGTAGCGGCTCTATCCAGCCCAGGGCCACGAACGCCATGCCTGCCAGCAGCACCACACCCACTACCGTCACCGGCGCGATCAAGGCATTGGCCCGTGCCATCGCCGCAACCAGTGGGCGGGTGAAACCGATGAAGGTGTTGGCAAAGGCATCGACCGCTGCACGGTAGCGGTCCTGCGCGTTGCCGCGCCCGCCGAATGCTTTGACCAGCGGCATGCCATTGACGAACTCGACCACCGCGTTGTCGATGCGCGCCATGCCCGCAACCACATCACCCATATGCGCTGCGCTGGCCTTGATGGCACGGTGCAGAAACAGGAAGAACGCCGGGAAGGGCAGCAGCACGACCACGGCAAGGCGCCAGTCCATGGCGAACAGGTAGGCCACGGAAATCAGCACGGCGCCCACGGTGCGGCCCAGTGTGGTGAAAAAGTGCGCGGTCAGGCTGTGCAGTGTGCCGATGTCGTCCTGCATGGCCCGTTTCACTTCGCTTGATGCCCGCTCGCTGAACCAGCCGAGCGGCACTTGCATCAGGCGCTGGCCGATCGCCACGCGCAGGTGATGGGTGATGTGGTTGTCGGCCTGGTGCGCCAGCATTTCGGCTGCGGTGATCAGGGTCATGCCAGTGAACAGGCTGGCGATGCTGGCTGCGATGGCCCGGCCAATGGCGCCCGATGTGGCTGTTTCGCTCAACGCCAGGTGTGCGATGTGCGCAATGCCTGCCAGCGGTACCAAAGCCAGCATCGAACCCGCAGCAGCCAGCACCGCCGACAGCGCCAGCCGCCCGCGAATGGGGGAAAGCACACGGCTGAGCGGGCTGCGGGCTTTGTTTGTTGAAGGGGCGGCATCGTCAAGGGGCGTTGATGAATCGGACATGAAGCGGGCCTGGAAAGCTGCAAATTAATTAGTTGCATGACTATAAACTAATTTGCGAAAACCCGACAAGGCAGCTACAAGACTGTCTTCACAAAGCCTGGAGGAACCGATGCAACCACCACAACGCACCCCCGGACGCGGTCGCCCTCGCACCATCACCCGTGAACGGATTGCCGACGTGAGCATCGCCATCGGCTTGCCCAACCTCACGTTCGTTGGCGTGGCCGCTGCGTTGGGCGTAAGCCACATGGCGCTGTACAAGCATGTGCCGAACATCGAAGCACTCAAGTGCCTGGTGGCCGAGGAGATCTTTCAGCGCTGGCAGATCCCTAGGGCAGACGGAATTTGTGTAGAAGGGTTGCAGTCCTACCTGACGCGCTTTGCCACGTCGGTACAGGCATTCGTCAAGGCCCACCCGGGTCTGACGCCCTATGTGATCCGCAGGCTGGCAGCGACAGAAGCGATGATCGACAAGATCAATGACCACCAGGCGCACATCGCCCAGGCCTACGGCCTGAGCCTGGAACAGGCGCGCTGGTTGTTGTCGACGGTGGCGTTCCATGGCTTTGCCGTGGCCGATACGGTGTACACGGTGTCGGGGCGCGAGCCGCTGCTGGAGGCCGACCGGGCTGGCGAAGAATCGGAGATGGAAGTGGAATTGCTTGAGGGCATGCAGGCGCTGATTGTCGGGGCGTTGGTCATGCTGGAACAGCGGGTTTGAGCCTTATGTAACGGCTGTGCGCCTTTTACTGCCCAGGTTAACTTTTTTGCCATCCCGGCAGAAAGCCCACGTACGCTCTACACTGCTGCCAAGATGGACCAGGGCAGCTTGCCACCATTTGGCCCGTCACGCTGCCTGCGAATGACCCTGGCCTGCATGATCGTTCTGGCTGCTCCTTCAAACTGCCACACATGGAGTACCTGGAATGGGCTGCGTGTCGAATGGCCGTGTTGCCGGTAAAGCCGGGCGTGGCATCTCACTGCAGTGGCTGGTGGCGCTGGCCATCGTGCTGGGCATGCTGCTGCTCGGCGCCGCCCTGGCCTGGCAGGGTTACCGCGGTATTCGCCAAACCCTTGTGGCCGCCGCTGGCGATGCCGCCCAGCAGGTTGCCAAGACGATCGACGAGCGCGCCAGGCGCCTGATCGAGCCTGCGCAAAGCAGCATTCGCCTGCTTGCCCACAACCCGACTGTGCACACCCAGGCACAGCGCCTGGATCGGCTGCCACAGCTGGTGGAAATGCTGGACGCCAACCGCATGCTCAGCGCCGCCTATCTGGGTTACCCCAGCGGCGAGTTCCTGCTGGTGCGTCGCCTGCATGACCCGCAGCTGATGCAGCGTTTCGCCGCTCCACCGGGCACGGCATTTCTGGTGCAGAGCGTCAGCCATGGCGACGGCGCCAAGGTGCAGGGCGAGTGGCGCTTTTATGATCGGGCGCTGAATTTGTTGCAGGCCCAGGCCAAACCTGACTATCGCTACGATCCACGCCTGCGCCCCTGGTTCGCTGAAGCCACGGTACAACCCTCTACGGTGCTGACTCGCCCTTATGTGTTCTTCACCACCCGCGAGGTCGGCTTGACCATGGCCCAACGTAGCGTCGACGGTGGCGCGGTGATCGGCCTGGATGTCTCGGTCAACGACCTGGCCAGCGAGACTCAGGACCTGCGCATGACCCCGGGTACCGAGATCGTGGTGGTCGATGACCAGGGCAACGTTGTGGCCTATCCGGACCCGCAGCGGGCAATCGTGCACGAAGGGCAAGGCGTGCGCCTGTCGCGTGTCGCCGAGCTGGGCGCTCCCAGCCTGGCGCGGCTATACGCTGACCTGCCCACGGGCAACCAGCCTCAGCCTTATCAGGTGGATGGCCAGACCTGGTATGGCATTCGTGTGCATCTGACCACCCTGGCCGGGCACGACTTGTACGTGTTGATTGCCGTACCCGGCCACGAGTTGCTGGTGGGGGCGCGCAACGTCTTGTACGAGCAGTTGCTCTGGACCGTGGCGCTGATGGCCGTACTGCTGGTGCTCGGCGGTGTGCTTGGCCGGCGCATTGGCCGCCCGCTGCGGCTGTTGCGCGAGCAGGTTCAAGGCTTGGCCAGTTTTGATTTCAGCCGTGAGGTGGGCGTGCACTCGCGGGTTTCCGAGGTGCGCGAGTTGAGCCGCGTGCTGAGCCGCATGTCCGGTACCATTCGCCACTTTCAGGCGATTACCCTTACGCTCAGCCGTGAGCGAAACCTGGAGCGCATGCTCGACGGCGTGCTGAACCATCTGGTAGAAGCTGCCGGGGGCAACGCCGGCGGGGTTTACCTGTACGACGCTGAACAGGCTTTGCTGCGCCTGGCCGCCTCGTGCCGTGGTGAACACTACCCAAGCGAGCTGGCAGTGGATGAGGGCGCCCGGCAGCACTTGGCTGTAACAATGACCCAGGCCCTAGGCCTGCATGAGCGCAGTCTGGCCGTGGTGCTGAATGACCGTAGCCAGGCACTGTTGGGCATCCTGGTCCTGCAAATGGACGAAGAGCAGGCGCAGGAGCGGGTGGGCGAGGCATTCCGGCGCTTTGTCGAGGAATTGTCCGGAGTGGCTGCGGTGGCTATCGAAACCCGCCAGTCGGTCGAAACCCAGCAACGCCTGCTGGACGCCATGATCAAGCTGCTGGCAGACGCCATCGATGCCAAGAGCCCCTATACCGGTGGCCACTGCGAGCGCGTGCCTCAGCTGGCGCAGATGCTGCTGGATCAGGCAGTGGCAGCCGACAGCGGCCCGTTCGCCAGCTTCAGCATGACCGAGGCAGAACGGTACGAGTTCCGTGTGGCAGCGTGGCTGCACGATTGTGGCAAGGTCACCAGCCCCGAGTACGTGGTGGACAAGGCGACCAAGCTGGAGACCCTGTACAACCGCATCCACGAAGTCCGCATGCGTTTCGAAGTGCTGTGGCGCGATGCGGAGCTGGCCTACTGGCAAGGCCTGGCCAGTGGTGCCGACCAGCAGGTGCTGAAAGCCGCACTGCAGCGAAGCCAGGCCGAGCTGCAGGACGACTTCGCTTTCGTCGCCCAGGCCAACATCGGCGGCGAGTTCATGCAGGACACCGATATCCAGCGCTTGCAGGTGATCGGCAAGCGCCGCTGGCTGCGCCATTTCGATAACCGCCTGGGCATCTCCCGTGACGAGGCGGAACGCCTTGTCGGCGTGCCGCAGCCTGCACTGCCGACAGAGGAGCCATTGCTGGCTGATCGCCCCGAGCACTGCGTGCACTGGGGCACCCGCACGCCGCCGGTGGTCAAGGATGATCCGCGTAATATCTGGGGGTTCGACATGCACCTGCCAGGCCACGCCAGCAACTACGGCGAGTTGTACAACCTGTCGATCCGCCGTGGCACGCTGACGGACGAAGAACGCTTCAAGATCAACGAACACATCGTGCAGACCATCATCATGCTCAGCGCACTGCCGCTCCCGCGCCACCTCAAGCGGGTACCCGACATCGCCGGCAACCACCACGAAAAGATGAACGGCAGCGGCTATCCGCGCCGCCTGGGCGGGCAGGACCTGGGCATCGCCGAGCGGGTGATGGCGATTGCCGACATCTTCGAAGCACTGACGGCAGCAGACCGGCCTTACAAACCCCCGAAGACGCTGTCCGAATCGGTGAAAATCCTGGTGGCCATGGCCCGCGAGGGGCACGTCGACGGGCAACTGCTACAACTGTTCCTCAGCAGCGGGGTATATCGCCAATATGCCGAGCGCTTCCTGCGCACCGAGCAGATCGACGAGGTGGATGTGGCCTACTGGCTGGCGCAGATTCAGGAGCGCAGCGCAGCGAGACCTGTGAGCTGAGGGACGACAGCGCTGAAAAATCAGACCGTGGCGCTCGATTCAAGCGCCACGGCCTTTCCCTGCGTCCTTCTGCAGAGCGCCGACCACCCGGGTATTGTGGGTCAGCTCACTCATACCCCTGCACCCCGGCAATGTGCCGCCCGGCGACATAGCCAAAGGTCAGCGCCGGCCCCAGGTTGATGCCGCCCGACGGGTACCAGCCACCAAACACGCTGGCCATGTCGGTGCCTGCTGCATACAGGCCTGCAATCGGTTGCCCGGCCTCATCCAGTACACGGGCATTGCCGTCGGTGCGCAACCCGGCAAAGGTGCCAAAACAGCCGGGCTTTACTTTCACCGCATAGAACGGCCCGTGCTCGATGGGCGCCACGCACGGGTTAGGGCCCTTGTGCTGTGGGTCACCCTGCTTGCGGTTGAACGGCGTGGAACCGCGGCCAAACGCCGGGTCCTGGCCGTTACGGGCATGGTTATTGAAGTCAGTGACCGTGGCGCGCAGCCCGGACGGGTCAATGCCGCAGGCCTGGGCGAGCTGCTCGAGCGTGGCGCCGCGTTTCAGGTAGCCGTTGCGCACATGCGGCCCTACCGGCAGCGGTGCCGGGCGGGCATGCCCCAGGCCATAGCGGCGCAAGAAGCGATGATCGCAAACCAGCCACGAGCACACCTCCTGGCCCTGCGGCACTGCAGCGACCATGGCCGACACATAGTCGTAATAGCCATGCGCTTCGTTGACGAAACGCTTGCCGTTGGCCAGCACACCGATAACGCCCGGTTTGCCGCGCTCGATAATGTGCGGGAAGTGGCCGACGCTGCCGTCGCGATACGGCACCTGTGAAACCGGTGCCCAGGCCACCGGCGACTTCAGGTCGGTGGCAACCACACCGCCGGCGGATTCGCCCAGGCGCAGGCCATCGCCAGAACACCCCTTGGGCGGCAGCGCCAGGTTGTCGTGGCCGCTGGCATCGCGCGGGAACAGTTGCTGGCGCCGGGCGTTGTCATTGGGGAAACCACCTGCCGCCAGCACCACGGCCTTGGCGCGGATCAGCTGCTCGCCCTGTGGCGTCGCGACCCACGCCCCGCGTACCTGGCCACCCTCGATCAGCAGGCGTTTGGCCGGCGCCGACGCTTGCAGGTGCACACCCAGGTCCTGTGCCGATTTAGCCAGGCGCGCCACCAGTGCCACACCGTTGACCAGGTGCATGGCCCGACCATGGCGGGCCAGGTGGTACAGGTGGCGGCCAAAGCGCTTGCACACGTGCAGCAGGGCTTTGGGCGAGCGGGTCATGTTGAGGAAGGCGGCAAGGTCGGCACCGGCCATGATCGGCATGCCCATGAACGAAGTTTCGCGCATGGTCTTGCGCAAGCGTGGCAGCAGGGCGCCAACCTCGCGGGCATCGTAGGGCGCGGCGATCACCTGGTGGCCGCCAAGGGCTGCCCCCGGCGTATCGCCATGCATGTCCGGGATGCCGTTGCCGTCGGCAAACTGCAACGCCGTGTACTTCTCGAAAAACGCCACCATGTGCGGGCACGCCTCAAGGAAGGCATCGACGCGCTCGGCATTGTAGTTTGCCCCCAGCTCATGGCGCAGATAAGTCCGCGGCTGCTCGATGTCTTCCTCGATGCCGGCCCTGCGCGCCAGCGGGTTGCGTGGCACCCAGGCCCAGCCGCCGGACCAGGCGGTGGCACCGCCAAACACCGGTTCTTTCTCCGCCACGATCACCTTCTGCCCATGCCAGGCAGCCGTGACGGCCGCCGCCAGCCCGGCGGCGCCAGAACCTATGACCAGTACATCGCATTCGGTTTCGAGAGGAGCGGAAGGCATTGCGGGTTTCCTGTGCTTTTATTAGAACAATGTTCCACATTCTTATCGGCAGCGGGTGGTCCTGCAAGGTCACGTTGGTCATGTCAGGCAAGAACTGGGCGATCATCGGACATTCGAGGTGGCCCGAGCTGCGCTGGCTAGCGACGATGTGGAATCATCTTCTAGAATCCGCAAAAAATCAGGGACCTGTGACATGGCTGGTAGTCAGATCGAACGCGCCTTCAGTCTTGTAGAAAGCCTTACCGGTGAACCCCAAGGGCTGCCGTTACAAACCCTGGCCGAGCGCCTGGACATTCCCAAAAGCGCTGCCCACCGCATGCTCACTGAGCTGGTGCGGCTGGGCTACGTGCGCCAGAACCGGGAAAACAGCCGCTATCAGCTGTCGGCCAAGCTGGTAGCGCTGGGCTTTCGTTACCTCGCCAGCAACGGTGCCGACATCATCCAGCCGATTCTTGACCGCCTGGCCCAGGACAGCGGTGAGCTGGTGCGCCTTGGGGTGATCGACGGTGCCCGGCAAACCTGGATCGCCAAGTCTCAGGGGGCCCGCTCCGGGCTGCGCTACGACCCGGATATGGGGCGCGACGCGCCGCTGTTCTATACCGCTTCCGGGCATGCCTGGCTGGCCAGCCTGGACGATGAGCAGGCGCTGCAGATGGTGTTGCGCCAAGGTATTGCCGACCCCGAACAGTTCGGCCCGAATGCGCCACGCTCCACCGACGAGCTGCTCGCCTACCTGCACCGCGCCCGCGAGCGTGGGTATGCCTGGGTCGAGGAAACCTCCGCCATCGGCACCTCAGCCCTGGCCGCAGTAGTGCGCCGGCCGCAAAGTGACGAGGTGATCGGCGTGCTGAGCATCGCCGGGCCCAGCGCGCGGCTGGCACAGAGCCGCCTTACCGCGCTGGCACCGCTATTGCTGGCGGCGGCAGAAGAGCTGTCGGCGGCCAGCCCCGCCAGCGAGCTGTTTGCCTGAGGGGATATTCCGGTCGATTACCGCACAGTCTGTTGCGCCTGTTCTTCTGAAAAGCTGAACTTGGTTCTAAATTGTTGAGTGTGAATTGTGGAACCAGGTTTCAGAATTTCGTGACAACAATGACAAGAGGACAGGCTGTTGAACGCACCCCTTCGTATTGCCTTGATTGGCGCCGGCATCATGGGCCGGCAGCATTACCAGCACTTGCGCAATGTGCCGCAAGCCCAACTGTGTGCCGTGGCCGACCCCGGCCCGCAGGCCGAGGCCTTCGCTGCCGAGTGCGGCGTGCCCTGCTTTGCCGACCACCGGCAAATGCTGGAGCAGGTGCGCCCCGAGGCAGTGATCGTCGCCAACCCCAACAACCTGCATGTCGCCACCGCCCTGGATTGTGTCGAGGCCGGGGTGCCGGTGCTGCTGGAAAAACCGGTGGGCGTGAACCTGGATGAAGTGCGTGCACTGGTGGAAGCCTCACGCCGCCGAGGTGTGCCGGTGCTTGTAGGGCACCATCGCCGACACAATCCGCTGATCACCAAGGCGCATCAGGTGATCAACGAAGGCAAGCTGGGCCGTTTGATCAACGTCACCGCGCTGTGGCAGCTGCAAAAGCCCGACAGCTATTTCGAAACGCCCTGGCGCCGCGAGCCAGGGGCCGGTTTCTTGCTGACCAACCTGATCCACGACCTTGACCTGTTGCGTTACCTGTGCGGCGAGGTGGTGCAGGTGCAGGCCTTCACCCGCAACGATGTCCGCGGTTTTGCCAACGAAGACAGCGCCGCGGTGCTGCTGCAGTTTGCCAACGGTGCCCTGGGCAGCCTGACCGGGTCCGACGCGGTGGCTGCACCGTGGAGCTGGGAGCTGGACGCTGGCGAAAGCCCTGTGTACCCGCGCCAGGATGGCCAGCCGTGCTATCTGCTGGCCGGTACCCAAGGAGCACTGAGCATTCCCCAGCTCACGCGCTGGCATTACGCCGAGGCAGGCTCGGGCTGGCATACGCCCCTGTTGCAAAGCTCGGAAAGCATCCCCGCCGGCGAGGCATTGACCCTGCAATTGCAGCATTTTGTGCGGGTTGCCCGGGGTGAACAGGCGCCGCTGATCGACGCTGCCGACGGGGGGCGCACACTGGCGCTGATCGAAGCGATAAGGCAGGCAGCCCAAAGCGGTCGGGCTTGCGCGCCCGAGCACATTGGCTGATACAACCTTACTATTGCGGGTGATGATAAATGACTGATCGAATTTTTTCCCTCGCGGCCCTGACGGTGCTCGAGCTGTCTCCACCGGACATGGTCGAGGCCGCCGCCCGAGCGGGTTACAGCCATGTCGGCCTACGGCTGGTGCCAGCCACCGAACAGGAGCGGCATTTCCCGTTGGTCGCCGATGCCGAACTGCGCCGGCAAACCCAGGCGCGCTTGCGCGACACGGGTATCAAGGTGCTCGACCTGGAGATCCTGCGTCTTGAACCGGCCACCTGTGTGGCCGATTTCGAAGCGATCCTGGCGGTGGGCGCCGAGTTGGGTGGCACTAAATTGCTGGTAGCGGGCAACGACCCCGACGAAGCGCGCCTGACCGAACGCTTTGCCGCATTGTGCGAGCTGGCGGCGCAATACGGCATTCACCCTCACCTGGAGTTCATGCCCTGGACCGACGTACGTGACCTGCGCCAGGCCATGCGGGTGGTGGCCAACGCCGACCGCGGCAATGGCTGTGTACTGGTGGATGCCTTTCACTTCAACCGCTCCGGCTCTTCGCTGGACGACCTGGCGCAGCTGGCGCCGCAGCGCATGCGCTATGCCCAACTGTGTGACGTTGCTGGTCCGGTACCGGCCGACATGGACGAGATCCTGCGCCAGGCGCGTAACGAGCGACGCTTCCCGGGTGATGGCGATGCCGACCTGGTTGGCCTGTTGCGCGCCTTGCCGCCGAGCGTGCCGCTGAGCCTGGAAATCCCTACGCGGCAATTGCTGGAGCAGGGCATCAGCGGCGAACAGCGCGCGCGCATGGCGCTGGAGAAAGCCAAGGCGGTGTTGGCCACCGTCTGATCGAGCGAACGTGGCGCATGGCACCGGCTGCGTCACGTTCGTGAGTGAACCCGCTCCCACACCGAACATTGCCTTGTCGTTGTTGTTTCTCAAGAAATACCAAGCCAAAAAAAAGGGCCCGCAAGGGCCCCGTAGAGGTAAGTGACTAGCGCTCTCAGGCGCTCTCGACCTTGCGCGGTGCCATGAAATACATCCACACCAACGCCAGGAAGTACATGGCCGGGATCATGGTAAACAGCACGGCATAGTTGTTGTTGGTAGCGGTCAGCACGCTGCCGACAATCTGCGTCATGAACATCCCGCCAATTGCCGCACACATGCTGCCGAAGCCGAATACGGTGCTCACCAGATGCTTGGGTGTGTAGTCCATCACCAGGCTCCAGATATTCGCCGTCCACGCCTGGTGCGCGCCCACCGCGATCGAGATGGCCGCCACCGCGACCCACAGTCCACTGGCGTTGGCGGCAAAGATGACGCTGAGCATGGTGCAGGCAAAGATCAGCATGGACACCAGCCGCGCTGTCGTGGCACGCACGCCGCGGCCGATCAGCCACGACGACAGAATGCCACCCCCGATGCTGCCGAAGTCTGCCGTCAGCCAGATGATGATCAACGGGATCCCCATCTGGGTCACGTTGATGCCCAGGCTGTATTGCTGGTTCAGGAACGGCGGCAGCCAGTACAGGTAGAACCAGAACACCGGCGCGGTAATCGCATAGGCCACTGCAAAAGCCCAGGTGCCACGCAGGCGCAGGATACGGCTGAACGGCACGCGGGTTGGCTCGGGCTCGTCATCCTGCTGGATGTACTGCACCTCGCTCTGGCGTACGCGGGGGTGGTCTTCAGGGTTGTAGTACTTCAGCACCCAAAACACGACCCACACCAGGCCCAGGCTGCCCATGGCGATGAACGCAGCCTGCCAGCCCCACACAGCCAGGATCAGCGGCAACAGCGCGGGGGTGACCATGGCGCCAACATTGGTACCGGCGTTGAACAGCCCCGTTGCAATGGCCCGCTCACCCGCCGGGAACCACAGGCGCACGGTCTTGACGCAGGCCGGGTAGTTGGCGGCCTCGGTCAGGCCGAGGATGAAGCGGCAAACCATGAAACCTGCCGCCGAGGTGGCCAGGCCGTGGGCACCCGTGGCCAGGCTCCACAGCAGTACAGCGAAGAAGAAGGCCCGTTTGACCCCGACCTTGTCGATCAGTCGGCCTTGCAGCAGAAAGCCGATGGCATAGCCGACCTGGAACCAGAAATTGATGTTGGCGTAGTCCATCGCCGTCCAGCTCATTTCCTTGGCCAGCACGGGCTGCATGATGCCAAGGGCGGCGCGGTCGATGTAGTTCAGGGTGGTGGCGAAGAACACCAGGGCGAGCATGCCCCAACGGGTCTTGCCGACGCCGAAGGCGCCGCGGAGCTTGTCGCCGATCGAGCCCTGGGACATCCGGGGCGCGGCGGGGGGGATCTTGGAGTGGTTCATAGACTGCTCGTTTCTTGAAATTGTATTCAGCTGCGGTGCTACGGGTACGTGACCGTTTCCCAGGCAGGGGGGCACGCAAGGCCGGTGCATGGTGAGCAGTGAAGACGGCAGCGTCAATTCAAGAGACGGGCTACTGTTCGGTTATCGAACGGTTGCGTTGGCCTGCGGGCGCGGCAGGTATTCACCTCACTGAAGGGTAGAAGGCTTTGGCCCTGGTTACCTGATGGGCGCAACACCGACATCAATGATGTGCACAGCCCCCGCTCAACGCTCTACCGGCCAGATACCCGAAGGTCATCCCAGGGCCAAGGGTAATGCCGCCGCTCGGGTAGTACCCACCCATCACGCTGTGCATGTCGTTACCCACTGCAAACAACCCGGGTATCGGCTGCCCTGCGTGGTCCAGTACGCGGGCTGAGGCGTCTGTGTCCAGGCCGGCGAAGGTGCCAAGGCTGCCTGGCAGCAGTTTCACCGCATGGAACGGCCCCTTCAGCAACGGCCGAAGCGACGGGTTAGGTGCCTGCTGCGGGTCGCCTTGGGCCCGGTTGTAGGCCGACGCGCCACGTAGAAAGGTAGGGTCTTCACCTTGTGCCGCATGATGGTTGAAGCCCTCCACCGTGCGTTGCAACTGCTCGGCGTCGATCCCGCAGCGCTGCGCCAGTTGCGCCAGGGTAGCGCCGCTGTGCAAATAGCCACTGCGCTGATAGAAGCGGGTAGGGAAGGGAAAGGGCTTGGCCCAACCGATGCCATAGCGCCGTTGCGCAGCATGGTCGCAGATCAGCCAGGCCTCCGGCTGCTCAGCCTGCGGCGTGGCGGCGAACAGCGCGTTCATGAAGTCGTGGTAGCAATCGGCTTCGTTGACGAAGCGCCGACCATCGCGGCGCACGGCGATGAAACCGGGCTTGGCACGGTCGATCAGGTGTGGGAAATGGTCGAAATGGCCATTGCGGCGCGGTACCTGCGAGACCGGCGCCCAGGCGCCCCCGTGGGCGCCTGCCGCAGACACCCGCCCACCCGCCTGTTCGCCCAGGCGCAAACCATCACCGCTATTCTCCCTGGGCGCAGCGGAGTAATGCTGGTCACCGTCCGGCGCGTGCGGCATCAGCTGCGAGATACGCTGGCGATCATGTGGGAAGCCACCGCAGGCCAGCACCACACCACGCCGTGCGTAGATCGTTTGGCCATCGGCAAACAGCGCGCCGTTGACCCGTTCTTCGCACAACAACAGACGGCTGGCCGCTTTCTCGGTCAGCAATGTCACGCCACGATCAAGGGCGCTGCGCAGCAGGCGCGCCACCAGCGCATTGCCATTGACCAGATGCAGGCCGCGACGGTGCAGCAGCAGGTCGCGGCCATGGCGCAACAGGCGCTTGCCAACATGCAGCGCTGCCTTCGGCGAGCGTGTGGCGTTGAAGAAGGCAGCCATGTCGACACCTCCGGCAATGCCCATGCCGGCCAGGCT
This sequence comes from Pseudomonas sp. GLN_2, assembly GCF_043106005.1. Classification (NCBI taxonomy): domain Bacteria; kingdom Pseudomonadati; phylum Pseudomonadota; class Gammaproteobacteria; order Pseudomonadales; family Pseudomonadaceae; genus Pseudomonas; species Pseudomonas sp. GLN_2. Next base: position 174,345 of record NZ_JBICMC010000103.1, read on the forward strand.
GACGATGTCCAGCGGTGGGCGTAACGTGTGCAGCCAAGGCCCTAGCCGTCGCCCGTCGTAAGGTAATGCACACAGCGAGCGACCACCGCGTGCACTGCCATCGCCTTCACGCATGTCGGGCATACGGCTACCGCACTGGAACTGCACGGCAGTGTGTTGCTGGAAGAACGCCACCATTTCCGGACCATGGCGCAGGAAGGCGCGTTGACGCGGGTCCAGCTCGCGGGTGTGGGTTTGCGCACGCAAATAGCGCTCCGGGGCATCGTCGGCTTCGACGATGCCTTCGGCGATGGCCAGAGGGTTGCGCGGTATCCACAACCAGCCCCCCGACCAGGCACTGGTGCCGCCCAGCTGGCTGGCTTTTTCCGCGACGACCACTGTCAGGCCATGATGCGCGGCGGTTACGGCGGCAGCCAGGCCAGAGGCGCCGGAGCCGATGACGAGTACGTCACATTCAAGGGGGGGCATGGAAGGGGTCCGCTTGGTTGTTGGAAGAGGTGGTGTGTGGCTTACTGCAGCGGTGAGAAACCGGTCGGGCGCAGCAGCCGCGATTGCAGGCGCAGTACCGCGCCCAGCTCGCGGTTGCGTCGCGAGAATTCCGCCCAGCGCGAGTCTGCCGCCATGGCTGCGCGGCGCGCCATGCGGTCGTCGAGGTTGGCATAGCCCCAGATGTGCACCACTTGGTTGACGTCGCCGAACTCGCTGGTGAAAAAGCCCACCAGGTTGCCCAGGTGTTCGCTCTGCACCTCGAGTGCGTGGCTTTGGTACAGGGCCAGCCAGTCGGCCATTTTCAATGGGTCGAGGGTGTAGGTTCTCAGTTCGTAGTACATGCCGGGTTCTCCGTTGGGGTAGCCGGCGCCTGCAGGCGCACGGTGATGTGGTTGGCAGCAAGCCAGCCGAAGGTGAGGGCAGGGCCCAGGGTGATGCCGGGGCCGGGGTAGGTGCCCTTCATCAGTGAGTTCATGTCGTTGCCGACCGCATACAGCCCGGGAATGGGCAAACCGCTGCGGTTCAGCACGTTGGCATCGGCGTTGGTCACCAGGCCACGGGCTGAACCGAGGTCGCCGGTGTGAATGCGGATGGCATAGAACGGCCCCTTGGTCAGGGGGGCCAAGCATGGGTTGGGCGTATGTTGCGGGTCGCCCATGTAGCGGTTGTAACTGTTGCCGCCTTTGCCAAATGCGCGGTCGATGCCATTGCTGGCATCGCTGTTGAACTGTGCAAGTGTTTGCGCAAACACCTGTGGATCGACGCCGATGGCCAGGGCCAGTGCCTGCGATGTGGTGGCCCGATACAGGTAGCCTGCGTCGATCAACGCCTGGTTGTTGACGGGCTTGGGCCGCGCCAGGCCAAGCCCGTACCGGTTCATTGCCTCGGCATCGCAGACCAGCCAGCAGCTGGCAATGCCGTTGGCGAACATGGTGTGCACGAAGTGGTGGTAGGAGTCGGACTCGTTGACGAAGCGCCGCCCGGCTTGGTCTACCGCAATCACGCCCGGCTTGGCGCGGTCGGTGACCAGGTGCGGGAAGCGCTCACGTTCACCATCGGCATGACGTAGTTCGGAAACCGGTGCCCAGAAAAAGTTGGCCGCCAGGCTCTCGCCCTCGGCTGCTGCCACGGCCTGGGCAAGGCGCAGGGCGGCTCCGTCGTTGGTCGGTGGTGACATGGTCAGGTGCGGCGCCTTTTGAGCAGGGCGGTAGCCGGCGGCCATTGCGCCTGCTGCGAATCCGCCCATGGCGCACACCACGCCACCACGGGCCATTACCCGCTCACGGCGGCCCTCGCGCTGTACGACCACGCCCGTGATCACGCCGTGCTCGGCGATCAGTTCCACGGCTTCGCTGCGCAACCACAACTGCGTGCCGTGGGCGAAGGCGCTGGTGGCCAGGCGGGCGATCAATGCGTTGCCAGTGGTAAGCCGGGTGCCGCGTGGGTGCTGCAGGCGGTCGCGCGCGTAACGCGCCATCAGCTTCAGGCAATGCCACAGCGACCTGGGTGAGCGGCGAATACTGAGGAAATGCTGGATATCCACCCGGTTGACCATCATGCCGCCGAACAGCAGCATGCCGGGCGGTGGCATCTGCAGGTCCTTGAAGCGTGTGCCCAGGTGCTTGCCGTCGTATTCGACCATTTCCAGCGCCCGACCGAACTGAGTGGCGCCGGGTGCATCCGGGTAATAGTCGGGCGAGAGTGGGCGCAGGGCATAACGCAGTTCGGTGTTCTGCTCCAGCCAGCGCAGCGCTTGGTGGCCATGCTCGATGAAGGCATCGCCCAAGGCGGGATCGTAGCCGTCGCCGATGACCTGCTTGAGGTAGGTGCGCATTGCCTCGGGGGAGTCCTTGGCGCCGGCGTCACGGGCTTGGTCGGTGCCGTACAGCCACACCGCGCCGCCAGAAATCGCCGAGGTGCCGCCAAAGCGTTCGGCCTTTTCCACCACCAGCACCTTCAGCCCCCGGCGGGCCGCGGTGGCGGCAGCGGCAAAACCACCGGCACCGCTGCCCAGCACAACCAGGTCGAAGCTGTTGTGTGTGTGCTCCAGAGTCGTCATGGCTTCAGATCTCCAACGGTGTGACGCCCATGAAGGCGCCAAGGTGGCCCAGTTGGGCGAAGGCCATTTCCGGGCCAGTCTGGATCCTGCAACCTACTTGCCGCGCGCGGTTCAGCAGCGGGGTGATCTCGGGTGAGGTGACCACGTCGGCGACCAGGGTATCTGGCAGCAGGGTAGCCAGCAGGGCGGCGGACAGCGGCAGCTCTGCGCGGGTGCCCATGCCGACTGGGGACGCGTTGGCCACCAGGTCGAAGTCTTCCAGCCCACTGAACTGTGTGCTGACCGTGAGCCCGGGGAAGCCGTTGCCGAGCAGTTCGCATACAGCACCCATGCGTGCTGTGCTGGGGTCGCTGAGGGTAATGCTGGCGATCCCTGCCTCAGCCAGCGCATAGGCAATGGCACTGCCAACACCGCCGCAACCGATCACCAGTGCCCGTTTGCCCGCCGGCTCGAAGCCGTGCTTGTGCGCAGCGCCGAGGAAGCCGGCGCCGTCCACGTTGTCGCCCAGCAGGCGTCCGTCGCGCTCGCGACGTATCACATTGACCGAACCCAGGGCAGCTGCGCGCTCGCTCAGGCCGTCCACGCGGTGGGCCAGCGCCTGCTTGTAAGGCACGGTGACCACGCAACCGCGCAGGTTCTGCCAGCCACGCAGGGTATCCGCAAAGCTGTCCAGCGCCGCCTCGTGCAGGTCGAAGGGCAGCATGGCGAGGTTGCAGTTGTTGTGGTTGAACCAGGTGTTGAAGTTTTCCGGAGACTTCACTTGGGCGATGGGCGAACCGACGATGGCGACCAGTTCAGTGGAACCTCGAATCATGCTGACCTCCTTATTGGCGTTGTTATGGAGGCAAGGGTGAGGCAGAGGGGCGCGTGCAACAATGCGTCAAGCGGCCACTTAATGCGATAATCGCAGTCATGATCCGGTTATCGCAGTAATCGGCTGTTTTTGTTCCTCTGGTAGCGAGTCGAATGCATGAACACACCCGCCATCCATCCCCGTGACTTGATCGCGGGCTTGCAGAAAGGCCTGGCGCTGATGCAACTGTTCAGCGCCGAGCAGCCGCGCCTGAGTGTGCCGCAGGCGGCCAGGTTATCTGGCCTTACGCCCAGTGCGGTGCGGCGGTTTCTGCTGACCTTGGTGCATGAGGGCTTTGCCGAAACTGACAGCCGGGAGTACTGGCTGACCCCCAAGGCCTTGCGCATCGGCCAGGCCTATGTGGACTCGGCGCAACTGCCGCGCATGCTGCGGCCGATTGTTGAACAGGTGGCGCGGCAGACCCAGGAGCACGTATCGGTGGGTACCCGCGATGGCGATGAGATCATCCATCTGGTGCGTAGCCGGTATAGCCATGTGGCGTCTTTGTCGATCAGGCCGGGCTCGCGGGTACCCATGTATTGCACGGCCGGCGGGCGGGTCTGGCTGGCCTGGCTGGATGAGGGGGAGCGGGACGAATACTTTGCCCGTCAGCCGCTGCGGGCGTTGACGCCTTACACACTGACAGACCGGGCGCAGCTGGACGCTGAGCTGCTGCGCGTGAAGGGGCAGAGGTTCTGTATCGTTGATCAGGAATATGAAATCGGTATGCGGGTGCTGGGTGTGCCTTTGCTGGGACGGGCCGGTCAGTTGAAAGCGACGCTGACCATCACGACTCATGCTTCGCGGTTGAGTATCGATGAGATACGGTTGCGGTATTTGCCGACCCTGTATGAGGCACAGGCGTTGCTTCGGCCAGTGCTGGATTGACGCAGACATGGCGCAGTTTGCGGGCATGGCGCCATGCGTGTGAGAACGGGGCACCCGCGAAGCAGCCGCTGGACGATCCCAACCGGGTGACTGACAGGCTTCAGTATCCGGCTCAGTGACCGATAGTGGCTTTCAATCAATGAGCCAACCCTGGTCCCCCTCGATCAACGTCCCTCCATGGCTGGTAGTGTCACCCTCCCTTGCTGCGGGGTGGCCCTCGATGATCGTGCAGGCAGCGCCGGTTTCGATAATGGCGCCACAACTGATGCGATCGCCCACACGAGCGACGGCCTTGCCATCCACGAATGTTGCATTTGCGCCGGTTTCCACAGTGCCTTCGCCATGGAGCGGGCAGCTATGACGATGGCCTACCAGTACGATGGGTTTCATTTGCGCTTCCTTTTGCCGGGTTGAACGGGGGCTTCTTCGAAGGCTGCTGGTGGCGGTGGCGCGGCTCGGACGTTGAACAGGCGGCAGATGCCATACCAGCAGAGTGCGACGGAGAGGTTGTAGGGAAACAGCACGGCCCAGAACGGCAATTGCCAGTTCTTTTTGCCCTGCATTTCACCGGGCTCGCCGGTTCGCCAGGGGGCATAGTGGCGCCAGGCTTCTGCCGGGGTCAGGCAGATGGCGTGCAGTGGCTTGTGCCACCAGTTGGGTTCACCGGGCGGAGGGAGTTTGTCTGGGCCGTGGTCCATGAAGTGGCGCAGGTATTCCCACACTTCGGCGACATGCTTGACGCCGGGTTCGGTGGGTTCGTTACTGTCGACCCACAAGCAGTCTTTTTGGTGCAGGCTGCCGTCTTCCCGGCGGGGGGCGAAGGCGAGGGCATAGCTGGTGCTGAATGATGAGCCGCCGTATTCGGTGCGTTTGAAGATGCCACCTCCGGTGTTACTCCATTCAAACACAAATACCTTGCTCAAACGTTGGTAGTAGATTTTTTGGGTTGATCGGTTGAGGCAAATGGTTGATAGGCCCTTTATAAAGAGAATTCGATAAGCTAGGAAGGGAGTGAGCACGAAGGGGGTTATTAGAAATAAAAACATCAATAAAATGTCTTCGTTGTAGAGTCTCGAGATGCTGGGGTATAGATAAGGGTAAGTGCTTATCAGTAGTGTGATCGTCATTGCGCAGTACAGTTTTCCCATAAGCACGGAATCTGTTACCCATGGGTTTCTCAGACACAAGGTATTCTCGGATAGTTTTGCTAATTGTCCTCCAATTGCAGGTGCGTGCCCGGAGTGTGACGTTGAATTGAATATCCAGATGGTTGCCATAATTAGTGATCCAGACGGAAAAGTGACAGCGTCTCAGTGTCTTCGTCCAACCCTTGATTGGCGCGGTAAGTTAGATGCAGTGAGACAGGATTTTGGTTGGCGAGCGTGTTCTCGAAATGCAGAACCAGGCCAGCACCTACGATGTGGCCGGTCGGGGCAATTGGGAATACGTTTATTCCTTTGTCGTGACGGAGGGTGCTCAAGCTTCCTGACCATTCGCTTACCCCAAGCACAAAGCCAGGCAGCAGTACTGTGAACTCAGCGGTTGGTTGGGATGTGATTACTTTGTTATGTGTGATCGCTGTCCAATCTGGCGGCGACCAGTGGTTATTCTGATGCCATCGGGTGTCGACGTTAGTTATGCCGAGTGATAAGGCCTGCTCGGCGGATAGTAGCTTGGGTCCATAATGTTCATTGTGCCAAGCCTTAATTTCTGTTTGCAGTGAGGTGAAAGCAGGCAGTTTTTTGTCAAAGTCCAAGTTGATGTTGGCGTGCGACTCTCCATCATTGATGCGATTGCCGAATATGCTACGTGCTGCCCACAGTTCTATTGGGCTGTGAAGGCGTTCATGTGCCTTGGCGTGTAGGTAGAGGCCTCCTGCTATGATGGCTACGCCTACGAGGACAAGGGCAGCGGCGGCCCATCCGGCAAAGGGTACCAGCGTTGTAGCGCCCGCAATGGCAAGTCCTGCTTCAAGAGTGACAGCAGAGCCAATGGCCATGGTTAATCCACCAGCAATTGTGTATCTGCCAGCCGTAGAGTTACCGTTATCGAATTGGCGCAATCCCTTTGACCAATCTGAGCTCAGAGCAAATGCTATTGCCGGGTATCCGGCTAATCGGGCAAACAGATTGCTACTCAAAAACTTGATAACCCCATTGCCAAAGGCCATACCCGGCGCTGTGGCACTTAATCTCAGCATGACGGCCTTTTGCGTTGCCCGTACGCTGACCAACGTCGCCGCCGCTGCACCCATCACCCCGAAAACAGATGAAGCGAACCCCATGGTGTATTCCGGTGCGTCGCTCTTTTGCAGGCTGTTGTAAGCCGTCTTGAGCGATAAGATGTTGAACCACAGCATCCCCGCGTTTAAACCACCACCACCGCCCGAGGTGAGTAACCCAAGGAAGTTGGGTTTCACGCGCGCAGTGGTGGTCAGCTCGATGGACACCGTGCGGCTACCCGAAATGCGCAACGCTTTCATCTCTTCAACCTGCGCCATGCCGCTCTTCAAATACCGCTGCACCTCCTGGCTAAAGGGATTTTCCGTAATGGCCTGCTCGGTGATGCGATAGCGCGCCGCCAACAACCCCAGCGCTTTCTCGGCATTGGCCTCACGCGCTGCCAGCAACACTTGCTGGCGCAGGCCATGGCTGGCATCCCAACGGGTTTGGCCACGCAGGCGCTTGAGCACCACGGTATTGACCGACTGGGCGGTGAGGTCAGTGATGTC
>NZ_JBICMC010000104.1:0-14811 GCF_043106005.1 Pseudomonas sp. GLN_2
TGCGGCCCTATCGCGACACAAGGCCGCTCCCACAGGGGCCCGCGCCATTCATGTCAATCGCACACGGCCCAGGAATCAGCTCCGCTCCCGCACCCAGAACAACGTAGCCCCGGCCACCGCCGCCGGCATCATCAGCACGTTCACGCCTGGAATCATCAGCGCCAGGTAGGTGATGCCGCCAAAGCCCAGGCTCTGCCAGCGCTTCTGCCGCAGCCAGGCGAGCATGTCCTGCCAGCTCATCTTGTTGTTGTCCGCCGGGTAGTCGATGTACTGGATGGCCATCATCCACACGCCGAAGATCAGCCACAGCGGCGCAGCCACCACGTTGACCACCGGGATCAGCGACAGGATGAACAGGCCGATGGCGCGTGGCAGGAAGTAGCCCAGCTTGCGCATTTCGCGGCTGAAGGTGCGCGGTACCATGGCTGCCAGCTCGCCCCAGCTGAAGGCTGGGAAGGTGTCTTCGCCACGCACTACCACCTCGACCTTTTCCGCCAGAAAACCGTTGAACGGCGCGGCAATGATGTTGGCCACCAAGGTGAAGGTGAAGAACACCATCAGCACCAGCAAGGCAACGAACAGCGGCCAGAGGATGTAGCTGAGGAAGCTCAGCCAGTCAGGCAGCGTGGGCATCAGGGCATCGAGCCACAGGCCGAACTGGTGGCCGGCGAAGTAGATCAGGCCACCGAACAGCAACAGGTTGACCGCCAGAGGCAGCAGCACGAACAACCGCAGGTTGGGGCTCAGCACCAGTTTCAGGCCTTCGCGCAGGTATTGGGGGCCAGAGAGGACAGGGGCTTGCATCTAGAGACTCCGCAGAGAAGGAAAACGCGCTGACCTTACCGAGTTTGCCGCGCCGACGAAAGGCACGCCGTGGGCGGGAAACGGGATGTAACAAAAGCGCCCGGGGCTTGTTTATCGATGAAATCGCAGCATAGGCGATGCCTATGAGGTGGATTGTCTAAGGATATTTCCTTAATCTTTGCGACCTCGCTACAGTGCGCTCAACTTTTCGCTTTGCGGGCCTGCGCGTTTTAGCCTTCCCCAAGTGCTGCGTGGGTCCTTTTTAATTTCTTGGCTGGCGCAGCCGGTACACCGATGCCGGCCCTGCGGCCCGCTCGACAGGAGTTCGACATGTCTGAAGTACGTCATTCGCGCGTCATCATTCTCGGTTCCGGCCCTGCCGGTTACAGCGCTGCGGTGTACGCCGCCCGTGCCAACCTCAAGCCGCTGCTGATCACCGGCATGCAGGCGGGTGGCCAGCTGACCACCACCACCGAAGTCGACAACTGGCCGGGCGACCCCCACGGCCTGACCGGCCCGGCTCTGATGCAGCGTATGCAAGAGCACGCCGAGCGTTTTGAAACCGAAATCGTCTTCGACCACATCAACGCTGTCGACCTGGCCAACAAGCCGTTCACCCTGCAGGGTGACAGCGGCAAGTACACCTGTGATGCGCTGATCATCGCCACTGGCGCCAGCGCTCGCTACCTGGGCCTGCCGTCGGAAGAAACCTTCATGGGCAAGGGTGTTTCGGCCTGTGCCACCTGTGACGGTTTCTTCTACCGCAACAAGCCGGTCGCCGTGGTCGGTGGTGGTAACACTGCCGTGGAAGAGGCACTGTACCTGGCCAACATCGCCAGCAAAGTGACCCTGATACACCGTCGCGAAACCTTCCGCGCCGAGAAGATCCTGGTCGACAAGCTGAACGCCCGTGTGGCCGAAGGCAAGATCGAGCTCAAGCTCAACGCCACCCTGGACGAAGTGCTGGGTGACAACATGGGCGTAACCGGTGCACGCCTGAAGAACAACGACGGCAGCAGCGACGAAATCAAGGTCGACGGCGTGTTCATCGCCATTGGCCACACCCCGAACACTTCGCTGTTCGAAGGCCAGCTGACCCTGAAAGACGGCTACCTGGTAGTCAACGGTGGCCGCGAAGGCAACGCCACCGCGACCAACGTCGAGGGTGTGTTTGCCGCTGGCGACGTGGCTGACCACGTTTACCGCCAGGCCATCACGTCGGCCGGTGCGGGCTGCATGGCGGCGCTGGATGTCGAGCGCTACCTGGACGGTTTGGCCAACGCCTCGTTCTGATCTGAGAAAAAGGGGTGCAAAGCGCCCCCAATAAAAAACCGGCCAAGCGCCGGTTTTTTATTGTCTGCTATCAGCTCACAGGCTCAGTCGCATCGACAGGTCCACCGCTTTCACATCCTTGGTCATGGCACCAATCGAGATGTAATCCACCCCTGTCTCGGCGATCACCCGCAGGGTCGTTTCGTTGACCCCGCCGCTGGCTTCAAGTTTGGCTTTGCCCGCGGTAATGCGCACGGCTTCGCGCATTTCTTCCAGGTTCAGCTCGTCGAGCATGATGATGTCCGCGCCAGCGGCCAGCGCCTGGCGCAGTTCGTCCAGGCTTTCGACCTCGATTTCCACCGGCTTGCCCGGCGCAATGCGGTGTGCTGCGGCCACCGCCTCGGCTACGCCGCCGCTGGCGGCGATGTGGTTTTCCTTGATCAGGAAGGCGTCGTACAGGCCTATGCGGTGATTGTCGCACCCACCGCAGGTCACTGCGTATTTTTGCGCCAGGCGAAGCCCCGGCAGGGTTTTGCGGGTGTCCAGCAGGCGCACCTGAGTGCCGGCTACCAGGTCGGCGAGGAAGCGCGCACGGGTGGCGACCCCCGACAGCAGCTGCAGGAAGTTCAGTGCGCTGCGCTCCCCACTGAGCAGCGAACGGGCCGGGCCTTCCAGGTGGAACAACGGCTGATTGGCAGTGGCCTGCTCACCGTCGGCCACCTGCCAGTGCACTGCAACGCGCGGGTCGAGCTGGCGGAATACGGCATCGACCCAGGCGGTACCGGCGACCACGCAGTTTTCACGGGTGATGATGGTCGCCTTGGCCAGGCGCTCGGCCGGGATCAGTTGCGCGGTGATATCGCCACTGCCGATGTCCTCCAACAGCGCGCGGCGCACGTTGGCTTCAATTTCAGCGGTCAGGTCGGCAAGGCGTAGGTTCGGCATGGTCGGCTCCACAAGCTAGGTGCCCGCGATTATAGGGCAGGGGGCCGGTGTGTACAGCCGCCTTGGCGCTGACCTTTGGTCGGACGTCGTGAGTAATCGGAGCCGATCAGGGTCATTAGCCAGCCAGCGAAACGGCGCTGGTAGCTATGCGATTTTTTACCGATAATGGTGACTGGTATTTGGCGCCATGGCTTTGACGATTTTCCAGCCCTTTCGGGCAAGACACCCTGCAAGGAGTCCAGGATGCAAAAAGAAGGCAAGGTGGTGCCCTTGGCGGCAGCCATCGACCGAGGGGGGCGTACGCCTCATCCTTGCCTTCCGGTCGTGTTGCTGCAGGTGCGCGACAAGGCCGCGTTGCAGTTGCGTCAGGGCCTGCAGGACTTGTTCGACAATGCCGATGACACGCTCTTCGAAATGGCCGACAAGGCCTTTGACCGCAGTGACCAGAACCTGTACTTCGAAGCCATGCGTGACCTGCGCCTGAAGCGCAAGAGCATCGAGCGTGGTTTTCTGGATACGTTCCATGATGCTTTCCTCCGAGCCGGCCAGGTCGACTTCCTGGCAAACCTGGTCGAGCCGGGCAACCCGCGCAACAAGGCCCAAATGGAGCGGGCCGCCGCCATCGAGAGCATGGTGGCGCGGGTGCTGTCACGCGATGGCATTGCCCTGCAGCAACTGGGTCTGCGCCTGCAGGCATTGCTCGACCGCCCCCTGTACGAGCAGCACAACCCATTGGGGCCAGCCGCGCTGTGTCGTTACTTCCTCGAGGCCGGGCGTAATCTGGGCGTTGGCCTGCGGGTCAAACTGGTGCTGCTGAAGCTGTTCGAGCGTTATGTGCTGCGTGATGCCGATGTGATCTATGGCGAAGCCAACCAGTTGCTGGCCGCTGCCGGCGTACTGCCCGAGCTGCAACCGGCGCCGCGCCGGCGTGCCGAAGACCGGCGCATGCGTGTGCGACCCGGGCCGGCGAACCTTGGCCAGGAGGAGGGGGCGGACGCCGCAGGGCAGGCGTTGTTTGCCTCGTTGCAGGCACTGCTGGCGCCGGTGCGCGGGCAGTTCGCTCCGCGCTTGCACGCGGTGGCTGCCGCCCAGCCGATCAGTACCGCCGACCTGCTCCGACTACTGTCGCATTTGCAGCGCTATGTGCCCGCCACCTACGAGGCCGATGACTTCGAGCTCGGCCAGCAGCTTGAGCAACTGCTGTTGCGGGTGAGTGTGCGCAGCGGCACGCGTCGGCGCCTTCACGTGGCTGACGAAGACATGATCAACCTGGTTGGCCTGCTGTTCGCGTTCATCCACAACGACGACAACCTGCCGGCCAGCCTGCGGGCGCTGATTACGCGCCTTCATATTCCCCTGCTCAAGGTGGCACTACTGGACAAGGGGCTGTTCAGCCGGAGTAGCCACCCGGCGCGCCGTTTGCTCAACGAAATCGCCGGCGCCGCGATTGGCTGGGAGTGCGGCAGCGAGTGCCAGCGTGACAGCTTGCACATGCGGGTAGAGCGGATCGTCCAGCGCCTGCTCAATGATTTTGCCGACGATGCCAGCCTGTTCGCCGATTTGCTCGACGACTTCCTGGCATTCAATCAGGACGAACGGCGACGTAACGAGTTGCTGGAGCAACGCACTCGCGACGCCGAAGAAGGCCGTGCCCGGGCAATGCAGGCCAGGCAGCAGGTGCAGCACGTGCTCAACCAGCGCCTGCGTGGCCGGGTACTGCCGCAGGTGGTGGTGCAAATGCTGGTGCAGGCCTGGAGCCAGGTACTGCTGCTGGCTTGGCTGAAACAGGGCGAGGCCTCACAGGCCTGGCACGACGCAGTGCAGACGATGGACATGCTGCTGGCCAGCATCACGCCGCCACATGAGCCACAAGCCTTGCTGCAGCAGGTGCCAGGCCTGCTCAAGGCGCTGCGCGATGGCCTGGCCAGCGTAGCCCTGGACGCGGTGGCGACCCGCGAGTTCTTCCTGCAACTGGAACAGTTGCACCTGCGGGCCTGCGCAGGTAATGAGGCGCTGCCGGGGGGGGAGGGCCAATCCTTGGGCGACGTGCGGGTGGCTGAAGAGATTGTGCTGACGATTGCCGAAGAGCCCGCCTGCGTGCCCCTGCACGCTGCCGACGGGCAGGCTGCAGCGCTGCGCCAGGCGCAACGCCTGCGCATCGGCACCTGGGTCGAGGTGCTCGACGAGGATGAACCACTGCGCTGCAAGCTGGTCGCGCGTATCGACAGCAGTGACAGGCTGGTGTTCGCCAACCGCACCGGCATGAAAGTGCGCGAGTGGAGCAGCGCCAGCCTGGCCCAGGCACTGCAGCGGCACGAAGTGCGCGTACTGGATGATCGCCTGTTGTTCGAACGGGCGCTGGAGGCGGTACTTGAGAGCTTGCGGCAAGGGCAGGCGCAATAGGCAGACCCATTACAATCATTCACATGCACACGGCGTTGGCCGCAGGGCATACTGTGGGCATGTTCACGGCGTTTTTCAGGATCTGCCCATGCAATTGGACCGTGCCACTGGCTGGTTCCACGGAATCGGAATCACCCACTGCCCCTCGCCGAACTTCAATGCGCGCCCCGAAGGCGAATCGATTTCCCTGCTGGTGATCCACAACATCAGCCTGCCCCCGGCCTGTTTCGGCACGGGCAAGGTGCAGCAATTCTTCCAGAACCACCTGGCCCCTGATGAGCACCCGTATTTTGCCAGCATCACCCACCTGACCGTGTCGGCGCACCTGTTCGTCGAGCGTGACGGCGCGGTGACGCAGTTCGTGTCGTTGCATGACCGTGCCTGGCATGCGGGTGTGTCGAGCTTTGACGGGCGCGAAGGCTGTAACGACTTTTCCATCGGCATCGAACTGGAAGGCACCGACGACCTGCCCTATACCGATGCCCAGTATGCGGTGCTGGAGCAACTCACCCGGCACATCCGCAGTGCCTGGCCGGCCATCGACCTGAACCGCATTCAGGGCCACAGCGACATTGCCCCGCAGCGCAAGACCGACCCCGGCCCGGCCTTCGACTGGCCGCGCTACCGCCAGGCGCTGCAGCACAATGAGGACAAGGCATGAGTTTTCTGGTGTTGTTGCTGGCGCTGTGGGTCGAGAAGTTTTCGGCCCTGCGCCATCAGGTGCAGCGCGACGGGTTCTTTCTTGGCGAACTGGTGCGTCTGGAACGCAACGGCAAGGTGCACCCATGGTGGACGTTGGCCATCCTGGTGTTGGCACCGGTAGCGCTGCTGGTGTTGCTGCTGCATGTGCTGGAGCCGGTGGCCTATGGTTTGCTGGCGTTGCCGGTGCACCTGTTGGTGCTGATCTACAGCCTGGGCCGCGGCGATGCCAAGGCATCGTTGGGGGCGTTTCGTGATGCCTGGCGGCGGGGAGACGATCAGGCGGCGCTGCACGCGGCCGAGCGCGACCTGGGCCTGGTGGCCGATGAACCGCACAGCTTGCTGGTGCGGGTGCAGGGTAACTTGCTGTGGCAGGTGTACCAGGGCTTTTTTGCGGTGATCTTCTGGTATTTCGTACTGGGCCCTGGCGCTGCGCTGGCTTATCGATTGTTGGCGCTGTGTAGTGAGCACAGCAAGCAGCCGGCTTTGAAGGCGCGTGCCGAGCAGTTGCGGCACATCATGGACTGGTTGCCGGTGCGGGCGTTGGCGTTGAGCTTTGCCCTGGTGGGCAACTTCCTCGCGGTGACACGGGTGATGCTGCACGAGGTGCTCAACTGGCACATCAGCGCCGGGCACCTGGTGGCTCGGGTGGGGCGGATTGCCGATGACATTCCCGAGGAAGAGGACAGCCAGCGCGGTTTGGGGCGGCTGGACAGCCTGTGGGAATTGCTGTTGCGCTGTGCAGTGCTGTGGTATGCCGGGTTCGCGCTGTGGACCGTGCTGGTCTGATTCGGGGCCAATCGCATCCCACGGGAATCCCGGCCCCCCGAGTTTTACCAGCCAAACAACGTGCAAGCATTGCGGGTGCTGGCCTGTGCCAGCACCTCGACATCCAGCCCCATCACGTGCGCAAGCGCCGTGGCAATTTCCGGTAGATGCTCCGGGCTGTTGCGTACCCCCGGGTACATCGCCGGTGCCATGTCCGGTGCATCAGTCTCCAGCACCACACTGTCCAGTGGCAGCCGCGCCAGAGTCTTGCGCAGCCGCAGCGCCTGCGGCCAGGTACCCGCACCGCCCAACCCCAGCAGGAAGCCCAGCTTGATGTACTCGCGGGCCTCTTCGTAGCTGCCGGCAAATGCATGAATCACCCCCGCCCGCGCTGGCTTGTAGCGCTTGAGTGTGGCAATCACCTGGGCATGGCTACGGCGCACGTGCAGCAGGGCCGGTAGTTCGAAGTCGCAAGCCATCTGCAGTTGCGCTTCGAACAGCGCCTGCTGGCGGGTCTTGTCAAGGTCTGCGAGGTAATAGTCCAGGCCAAACTCACCTACGGCACATAGCCGCGGGTTGTCGCGCAGGCGCTCCAGCCACTCGCGCAGTTGCACCAGGTGCTCAGGGCGATGCTGGTCGAGGTAGACCGGGTGCAGGCCAAGCGCGGCGAACAGGCGCGGCTCGGCGCAAGCCAGTTCCCACACCCGCTGGAAATTCGCCTGGTACACCCCCAGCACCACCATTCGCTCCAGCCCACGAGCCGCCGCGTTGGCCAGCAGGCGCGGACGGTCGGCGTCGAAGTCGGGGAAGTCCAGGTGGGTGTGGGTGTCGATCAGGCGCATGTTCAGGCCGCTGAGATGCGTTGCTTGAAGGTGCGGCCAACGGCGTGCACGCCGGGTTCATAGCGTTTTTCCTCGATGGCGGCCAGTGCCAGTTCAAGCGCAGTGGCGGCAATCTGGCCATGCTGCTGGGCCATGGCATTGACCGGCAGCGGCAGGAAGTCGAGCAACTGGTTGTCGCCAAAGGTACCCAGCTGCAGTTGGCGCGAGTCGACCGGGCGCGCCTGGAGGGTGTCGAACACGCCCTGCAACAGCACGTACGAAGTGGTCACCAGAGCATCCGGCAGGCCCCCCAGGTCGTCGATCAGTTGCTGCATCAGGCGTTGGCCGCACTCACGGCTGAATGCTTCGCCCTGATAGCGGCGCACTTCGCCGGTATAGCCTTGCAGGGCTTCGTCGAATCCGCCGGCACGCGCCTGGCTAACCGACAGCTCGGGGCGCGCGCCTATCAGGGCGATGCTGCGTGGGGCCGAGGTGAGCAGGCTGGCGGCCAGCTGGCGGCTGGCATCGCGGTCGTCGCTGATCACCGAGCAGAAATGTGCGGGGTCCAGGCGGCGGTCGATGGCAATCACTGGCAGGCCTTTGTCCTGCAGCTCGCGGTAGCTGCCATCTTCTGGGGGCAGGCAACTGGCAACGAACAGCGCATCGCATCGGCGCGCACGGAACAGTTGCTGCAGTTGGCGCTCGCTGTCTGGCTGGTCGTCGCTGCTGGCGATCAGCAGCTGGTAGCCGCGGGCGCGGGCGCCTTGCTCCAGTTGCTTGGCAATGCGGGCGTAGCTGGGGTTCTCCAGATCCGGGAGAATGAAGCCCAGGGTGCGGGTATGCCGGCTGCGCAGCCCAGCAGCCTGCGGGTTGGGGGTGAAGCCGTGGGCTTCGACCACCGCGCGTACCCGCTCGACAGTACTGTTACTGATGCGCTGCTGTTCAGCCTTGCCATTGATGACGTAGCTGGCAGTGGTCACGGACACACCGGCCAGACGGGCGATATCGCTGAGTTTCACCGAATTTTCCTTGTTATTTCCGGGGCTGCCTGTAAGGCCAGACCGGGTAGTTTGACCCGGTACAGGCATCACGCGCAGACGACCATTGTCGCAATTGTCCGACAGGATGGGGCTTTTTACTGGGCAGATTATCGAGTAACGTGGCCGCCTGGTCAGATTAAACGTTTCAGCTGCCGAATTTTCTGCCTCGGCTGCCACCTGCGCACGGCTGCTGAACTGGCCCTTTATGTGAATTTCACAACAATACTCCAGTACCCGAACGGGAACTGCAAAAGGAGAAGGTCATGCTCGAGCTCGCCAATGAGCAGATAGCCATGGGCCAGAAGGCCGCCGACAAGGCCGAGGCATTGCGCCTTTTGGCGGATCGGCTGGTTGCGGACGGTCTGGTCGCCGAGGGTTACCTGCAAGGGCTGCAGGCCCGGGAAGCACAAGGCTCCACGTTCCTTGGCCAGGGCATCGCCATTCCCCATGGTACGCCGCAAACACGTGACCTGGTGTATGCCACTGGCGTGCGCCTGCTGCAGTTCCCCGAGGGAGTAGACTGGGGTGAAGGGCAAATGGTCTACCTGGCCATTGGTATTGCCGCCCGCTCCGACGAACACCTGCGCCTGCTGCAGCTGTTGACCCGGGCGCTGGGCGAGACCGACCTGGCCGAAGCCTTGCGCCGGGCCAGCTCTGCCGAAGCGCTGCTCAAGCTGCTGCAGGGCGCGCCCCAGGCGCTGGCGCTGGATGCGCAGCTGGTCGGCCTGAACGTGCCGGCAGAAGACTTCGACGAACTGGCCTGGCGCGGTGCCCGCCTGCTGCAACGTGCCGACTGTGTCGACAGTGGCTTTGCCGCCGTGCTGCAGCAGGCCGAGCCGCTGCCGCTGGGTGAGGGTCTGTGGTGGCTGCACAGCGAGCGCCAGGTTCGTCAGCCCGGCCTCGCCTTCATCACCCCGCAGCAGCCGCTGCGTTACCGCGACCAGCCGCTCAACGGTCTGTTCTGCCTGGCCAGCCTTGGGGCCGCTCACGAGGCCCTGCTCGAGCGTCTGTGCGAAGTGCTGATCGAAGGCCGCGGGCAGATGCTCTACCAGGCCACCAGCAGCCGTGCGGTACTGGAAGTGCTGGGCGGTGAAGCGCCGGCGGACTGGCCTAGCGCACGTGTCGTGCTGGCCAATCCACATGGCTTGCATGCGCGCCCGGCCAAGGTGCTTGCACAACTGGCCAAAGGCTTTGATGGGGAAATCCGTGTGCGCCTGGTCGATAGCGCGCAGCCAGCCGTATCGGTGAAGAGCCTGAGCAAGCTGCTCAGCCTCGGTGCACGCCGTGGTCAGGCACTGGAACTGGTCGCCGAACCGAGCATCGCTGCCGATGCCTTGCCGGTGCTGCTGGCTGCTATCGAACAAGGCTTGGGTGAAGAGGTAGAACCGCTACCGCAGAGCGTCGCGCCCATTGCCGATGACGTACCCGAAGTACTGCAAGCACCAGCGGCCGGCAGCCGTATCCAGGGTGTGGGCGCCGCCCCCGGCATTGCCAGCGGCCCGGCGCATGTCTGTGTCGAGCGTGAGTTCGACTATCCCTTGCGGGGTGAATCGTGCGCCGTGGAGCGGCAGAAATTGCGCGAAGCCTTGGCTACCGTCAACGGCGAACTGCAGGCTTTGGTCCTGCGCAGCGACAAGGCCATTGGCGAAATTTTCGTCACCCACCAGGAAATGCTTGCCGACCCGGCCCTGACCGATGATGTCGAACAGCGCCTGGCCCAGGGCGAAAGCGCTGCGGCCGCGTGGATGGCCGTGATCGAAGCTGCGGCCCGTCAGCAAGAGGCGTTGCACGATGCGCTGCTCGCCGAGCGCGCCGCCGACCTGCGCGATATTGGCCGCCGCGTGCTGGCGCAGTTGTGTGGTGTGCAGGCGCAGGCTGAACCCGAGCAACCCTATGTGCTGGTGATGACCGAAGTCGGTCCATCCGATGTCGCTCGCCTGGACCCCAACCGGGTTGCCGGCATTGTCACGGCCCAGGGCGGCGCCACGGCCCACAGTGCCATCGTCGCCCGGGCGTTGGGCATACCAGCAGTGGTCGGCGCGGGTGCATCGATACTGCTGTTGGAGAGTGGTACGCCGCTGCTGCTCGATGGCCAGCGTGGTATGGTCAGCGTCGCACCGCCAGCGGATGAGCTGCAGCGGGCGCTGGCCGAGCGTGACCTGCGCGAGCAACGCCTGCAGGCCGCCTGGGCCAACCGCTTCGAGCCGGCTATCACCCGTGATGGGCATGCCGTCGAGGTGTTTGCCAACATCGGCGATAGCAACGGCATCGCCAAGGTGGTGGAGCAGGGCGCCGAAGGTGTCGGCCTGCTGCGCACCGAACTGATTTTCATGGCCCACCCTCAAGCGCCGGATGTGGCTACCCAGGAAGCCGAGTACCGCCGCGTGCTCGATGGCCTCGATGGGCGCCCGCTGGTGGTGCGCACCCTGGATGTTGGCGGCGACAAACCGTTGCCTTACTGGCCGATCGCTGCCGAGGAAAATCCCTTCCTCGGCGTGCGCGGCGTGCGCTTGACCCTGCAGCGCCCGCAAGTGATGGAAGACCAGTTGCGCGCGTTGCTGCGGGCTGCCGACCAGCGCCCGTTGCGTATCATGTTCCCCATGGTTGGCCAGGTGCACGAATGGCGTGAGGCTCGGGCCATGGTAGAGCGCCTGCGTGCAGAAATCCCGGTAGCCGACCTGCAACTGGGCATTATGGTCGAGGTGCCTTCAGCGGCCCTGCTGGCAGCGCAATTGGCGCGCGAGGTGGACTTCTTCAGCATCGGCACCAACGACCTGACTCAATACACCTTGGCCATCGACCGTGGCCACCCCAGCCTCTCGGCACAGGCCGATGGCCTGCACCCGGCGGTATTGAGCCTGATCGACATGACCGTGCGCGCCGCCCATGCCCACGGCAAGTGGGTGGGCGTGTGTGGCGAGCTGGCAGCCGACCCGCAGGCGGTGGCCGTGCTGCTGGGGCTGGACGTGGACGAACTCAGCGTCTCCGCGCGCAGCATCGCCGAAGTCAAGGCACTGGTTCGCCAGGCCGATCATCAGACAGCCCGCGCCCTGGCGCGCGAGGCCCTGCAACAGGACAGCGCCGCAGCAGTTCGCGCGCTGGTGGAGCGTTACTGAATGGCCAAGATCCTCACTCTCACCCTGAACCCTGCGCTGGATATCACCATCGGCCTGGACACTCTGCGCCCAGGGCAGGTCAACCGTAGCCAGGCGCAGCACAGTCACGCTGCGGGCAAGGGGCTGAACGTTGCTCAGGTACTGGCCGACCTAGGGCACAGCGTAACCGTGGGCGGTTTCCTGGGGGCCGACAATCTGCAGCCCTTCGAGGCGCTGATCGACGGCCGCGGTTTTATCGACTGCTTTGTCCGTGTGCCGGGCGAAACCCGCAGCAATATCAAGCTGGTCGAGGCCGATGGCCGCGTGACCGACATCAACGGGCAGGGCCCGGAGGTCGACGAGGCGGCACGCAGTGCCTTGCTGCACAGGCTTGAACAGATTGCCCCCGGTCACGATGCCGTGGTGGTGGCCGGTAGCCTGCCGCGTGGAATCAGTGCCGACTGGTTCCGCCAGTTGCTCGAACGGTTGAAGGCCCAAGGCCTCAAGGTAGTCCTGGACAGCAGTGGTGAAGCCCTGCGTGTCGGCTTGCAAAGCGCGCCCTGGCTGGTCAAGCCCAATACCGAAGAACTGGGCGAAGTGCTGGGCCTGGCTGTGGATAACCTGGCGCAACAGCGCGCCGCCGCCAAGCGCCTGCTGGACAGTGGCGTTGAACACGTGGTGGTGTCTGCGGGCGAACAGGGCGTCACTTGGTTCAGTCGCGATCTGGCCCTGCAGGCCCGCCCACCCAAGGTGCGGGTGGCCAGCACGGTGGGGGCGGGGGATTCGCTGGTGGCCGGCATGGTCCACGGCCTGCTGCTGGCCGAGGCGCCTGCGCAGACGTTGACCCGGGCCACTGCCATCGCCGCCCAGGCCGTTACCCAGGTTGGCTTCGGCATCCATGACCGCGAGCACCTGGCGCAGTTGGAAGCGGCCGTGCAACTGACAGAACAACAAGAGGGTTGCCGATGAACATTGCCATAGTCACCGCCTGCCCCAATGGCCAGGTATCGAGTGTACTGAGTGCACGCTTGCTGTCCGCCGCCGCCCAGCGTCGCGGCTGGAGCACCAGCGTCGAAGTGCAGAATACTGAACACCCCGAGCGGCAACTGAGCGCCGCACAGATCGCCGAGGCTGACTGGGTGCTTGTGGTCAGCACCGGGCCGGTGGACCTGGCCCGCTTCGTCGGCAAGCGCCTGTACCAAAGCACGCCGTCCCAGGCGCTGGCTGATCGCGAAGGCTTTCTCGACGAAGCGGCGGCCAACGCCGAACTGCTGGCCGCAGTGACAGGCACCCCTGCCGCAACTGGCAGTGCTGGCACCCGCATCGTTGCCGTCACTGCATGCCCGACCGGCGTAGCCCATACCTTCATGGCCGCAGAAGCCTTGCAGCAAGCCGCACAGCAACTGGGCTACCAGTTGACCGTCGAGACCCAGGGCTCGGTCGGTGCGCGCAATCCCTTGTCTGCTGAAGCCATCGCAGCGGCGGACGTGGTGCTGCTGGCCGCCGACATTGAAGTACCCACTGCACGTTTCGCCGGCAAACGTATTTACCGTTGTGGTACTGGCATTGCCCTCAAGCAGGCCCGCGCTACCCTGGACAAAGCCCTGGCGCAGGCCACGGTGGAAAACGCTGCCGACGCTGCAGCGGCGACCACGCCGGCCAAGGGCGAGAAAACCGGCGTGTACAAGCACTTGCTGACCGGTGTGTCGTTCATGCTGCCGATGGTGGTGGCCGGCGGTCTGCTGATTGCCCTGTCGTTCGTGTTCGGTATCGAGGCCTACAAAGAGGCGGGCACCTTGCCGGCGGCGTTGATGCAGATTGGCGGTGAAGCCGCCTTCAAACTGATGGTTCCGCTACTGGCAGGCTATATCGCCTGGTCCATCGCGGACCGCCCCGGGCTGGCCCCGGGCATGATCGGCGGCCTGTTGGCCAGCACCTTGGGGGCCGGCTTTATCGGTGGCATCGTCGCCGGTTTCCTCGCCGGTTACAGTGCCAAGGCCATTGCCCGATGGGCGCGCTTGCCCAGCAGCCTGGAGGCGCTCAAGCCGATCCTGATCATTCCATTGCTGGCCAGTCTGTTCACCGGCCTGGTGATGATCTACGTGGTCGGCCAGCCGGTAGCGGCGATGCTCGAAGGCCTGACGCACTTCCTCGACAGCATGGGCACCACCAATGCCATCCTGCTGGGGCTGTTGCTGGGCGGCATGATGTGCGTCGACCTTGGCGGGCCGATCAACAAGGCCGCCTATGCGTTCTCGGTGGGGCTGCTGGCCTCGTCGAGCTACGCGCCAATGGCGGCGACCATGGCCGCCGGCATGGTGCCGCCGATTGGCTTGGGTATTGCCACCTTCCTGGCCCGGCGCAAGTTCGCCCAGAGCGAGCGCGAGGCGGGCAAGGCGGCGCTGGCGCTGGGGCTGTGTTTCATCTCCGAGGGGGCGATTCCGTTTGCCGCCAAGGACCCGTTGCGGGTGATCCCGGCCAGTATCGCCGGTGGTGCGCTGACCGGGGCGTTGTCGATGTATTTTGGCTGCAAGCTGATGGCGCCGCATGGCGGCTTGTTCGTGTTGTTGATCCCCAACGCGATCAACCATGCGTTGCTGTATTTGCTGGCGATTGTGGCGGGTAGCCTGGTGACAGCGGTGGTGTATGCGGTTATCAAGAAGAGTGAGCGTGTGGAGTTGGCCGTGGCGCCTGCTAAAAGTGTCTGAGCAGACCTCGTTCTGTGGGAGCGGCCTTGTGTCGCGAAAGGGCCGCAAAGCGGCCCCGGCAATCTAAGTAGCGAATCTGAAAATCTGGGGCTGCTTCGTAGCCCTTTTCGCGACACAAGGCCGCTCCCACAAGGACTGCGCCAGGCTTTAGATGTGTACGGCGACCTTCAGGGCTACCAGTGCCGGCTAGGCCTTGATGCCCAGCGCTGCACCCAGCTCCATTACCCAAGGTGGGTTGATGGGCGGTTTTGCGGTG